>JAPLLF010000130.1 GCA_026387715.1 Pseudomonadota bacterium | reverse complement strand
CGACATCGACGCGGCGACGATGTTCCACAGCTTCGCCGACAACCTCAAGCCGTACGACTTCCTCCACGGCGTGTACAAGTCGATCGCGTTCGGCGTCGCGATCGCGCTGACGTCCTGCTACTTCGGCGTGACCGTGCGCGGCGGCGCGGTCGGCGTCGGGCGCGCCGTGAACGCCGCGGTCGTGTCGGCCGCGGTGTCGATCATGCTGCTCGACTTCTTCCTCACCTACGTGACCGGCTGACCATGCGCCGCCGCATCATCAAACGGATCGAAGACCTCGGCGCCATCGTCGTCGACGCCGCGCGCGCGGCGCGCGAGCTCTGGCTGGTGTTCGTCGGCACGATCGCGGGGCTCGTCCGCCGGTGGGGCGAAGGCGAGGCGCGCAGCCCCAAGGGCGAGCTCGCCCGTCAGCTGCACGCGATCGGCAACCGCTCCGTGCTGTTCGTCGTCGTGACCCTCGGCTTCATCGGCATGGTGATGAGCTACCAGGCGTGCCTCCAGCTCGCGCGCATCACCGGCGACTTCTCCCAGATCGGCCAGCAGTTCATCCGCCTGATCGTCACGGACTTCGGCCCGACGTTGACCGGCATGATGCTGGCGACCCGCGTCGGGGCCGGCATCGCCGCCGAGCTCGGGTCGATGAAGGTCACCGAACAGATCGACGCGCTGCGGATGAGCGGGGTGTTGCCGATCGACTACCTGATCGTGCCGCGGTTCCTCGCGTCGCTGGTGATGACGCTCGCGCTGTCGGTGCTCGGCAGCGTCGTGATGTTCGGGCTCGGCGGGCTCACCGCGAAGCTGTCGTTCGGCGTCAATCCGCAGCTGTTCTTCGACGTCTCGCTGGTGCGGCCCCGTCACCTCGTGATCTTCATCCTCAAGGCGCTCGCCTACGGCGCCGCGATCCCCGTCGTCGCTGGGTTCTGCGGCCTGCGCGCGCGCGGCAGCTCCGAGGGCGTGGGCTGGGCGACGACCGCCGCGGTGATCGGCGGCTCGTTCGCGGTGATCGTCCTGGACTTCGTGATCTCGGCGACCGCGCTGTTCCTCACCGGCGGTGACCTGTGAGCCTCGTCTCGTTCGTCAAGATCACCAAGGCGTTCGGCGGCAAGCCGGTGCTGCGCGGCCTCGATCTCGCCGTCGACAAGGGCGAGGTGATGTTCATCATCGGCACCTCCGGGGTCGGCAAGTCGGTGACGATCAAGCTCCTGATCGGGCTGCTCGCGATCGACGGCGGCGAGATCTGGTTCGACGGGGCGCGGATCGATCAGCTCCCCGAGCGCGCGCTGGGCCCGATCCGCAAGCGCATCGGCATGGTGTTCCAGAACAGCACGCTGTTCGACTCGATGACGCTCGTCGACAACGTCGCGCTCCCGCTGCGCAAGCACGGCCGCTTCCGCGGCGCCGCCGCGCTCGCCGAGGCCCGGCGCCTGCTCGCCCTCGTCTACATGGACGAGCACGCCGAGCGCTATCCCGCCGAGCTCTCGGACGGCATGCGGAAGCGCGCCGCGATCGCGCGCACGCTCGCCCTCGATCCCGAGGTCGTGCTGTTCGACGAGCCGACCACCGGGCTCGATCCGGTGAGCGCGCGCCGGATCGATCGCCTGATCCGCGAGCTCGCCGACAAGCTCGGGGTCACCGCGATCGTCGTGTCCCACGATCCACCCTCGATCTTCGGGATCGCCGACCGCGTGTGCATGATCTACCAGGGCATCGCGCACGTCGTCGCGTCGCCTGCGGAGCTGCGCGCGTCGACCGATCCGATCGTCCAGCAGTTCATCACCGGCCAGTCGAGCGGCCCGATGGAGACCCCCGGCTTCTGAGGCGGAGGCCCCGGCGACCGCCGGGGTGTGTCATGCTCCAGCGATGTTCTGCACCGTCTGCAACACTGGCAATCCTCCTGGTTCCGCCTTCTGTGTGAAGTGCGGCGCGAACATTCAACCCGGCCAGCCCGGCATGCAGCAGCAGCCCGCGCCGCCCGGCTGGGCGCCCAACGTGGCGCCCGGCTATCCGCCGCAGCAGATGGGCGGCTACCCGCAGCAGCAGATGGGCGGCTATCCGCCGCAGCCGCCGATGATGCCCCCGGTGATGTACGGCAACGGCCAGATGCAGACCCGCACCTCGGGGATGGCGATCGCGGGCTTCGTGCTGTCGTTCCTGGGGATGCTGTCGATCCTCGGGTTGATCTTCTCGGCGCTCGGCCTCGCCGAGGTCAAGAAGTCGAACGGCACGGTGACCGGCGGCGGCCTCGCGATCGCCGGCATCGCGATCTCGTCGGTGTGGCTGCTGCTGTTCCTCGCCATCATGTCCGGCGGGATCCGCATGTCGCACCTGTTCTGATCAGTCGGGCGGACGCGCGATGATCTTCCACGGCTGACGCTTGAGGATCTTGCCGAGCTCCTTGGCGTCCTCGGGGAACTCGGGATCCGTCATCAACCGGCCGATCGAGCCCTCGCCGCGGGCGAGCCGATCGCCGATCACGGCGACGTTCGCGAGCAGCGGATCGAGCTTGTCGAGCGCGAGCTTCGCGCGGTCGATCGCGAGATCGATGGCCGCGAGCATCGCGGTGCTCCGGGCGTCGAGCCGCTGACGCACGCCGTCGACGCCGGCCGAGAGCGCGCGCACCCGCGCCTGCAGGTCGGCGATCGACACGCGGACCTGGGCGGCCAGCGCCCGCGCGTTGGCGACCACGTGGGCGATGAGATCGTTTGAGTGT
>JAPLLF010000964.1:5170-6779 GCA_026387715.1 Pseudomonadota bacterium | reverse complement strand
GCGCCTCGAGATCGGCGCGCGCGCGATTCGCCTGTCCGCCGAGCAGGCCGCGGACCTCGGCGAAGAATGGCAGCGGCCCCTCGTTCGGGAACGTCAGCCGACCCTCGTCCCACGCGCGCGTGATCGCGCGGCCGAGCAGCGCCTTGACGATGTCGCGGTAGCGGGCGAGCAGCGAGACCGCGACCTCGCCGCGCACGGGCTCGAGCGTCGGGCGCGGCGGCAACAGCGCCAGCACACCGAGCGGAGCCACGTGATGGAAGTCGCGCGCGGGCACGACCGGTTCGGCGGGTGCGGCCTGTTCGTCGACGGTGGCGGTCGCCGCACCCGCGAGGTCGAGCGGTGCGAGCTGGAGCGCGGCGCCGGCCGTCATCAGCTCGCGCACCGAGATGATCTGGACGTCGTGGTGCGCCTCGGCGTAGCGGAGGAGCACGTACTGACCGGCGTCGTCGAGGACGACATCGAGAAGATCGCGATCGGTGACGTGCTCCTTGAGGACGCGGCCGAAGCGCAGATCGAACAGCGTGATCGAGCGCGCCGACGACAGGATCACCGCGAACCCGCGGGTCGGCGCGAACCGGATCGCATCGGCGCTCGCGATCGAGATGCGCTGCTGGAGCGCGCCGTCGTGCAGCCCGAGGATCGTGAGCTGGTGCGCGCGCGGATCGCGGCCGCACGGGGACACCAGCGCGACGGCGCGGGCGCCGAACAGGACGGCGCCGTCGAGGACGCGCGCGCCCGGGCTCGCCACCGACCAGCGCTCGCTGCTGGCGTCGCGCAGACGGACGCGGTCGCGCGCGTACGTCACCCAGCGCGCGCTCGACACCGGTGCGACCCACTCGGGGGCACCGGGGATCTCGGTCGGCGTCGCGTCGCCGCCGGTGAACACCGAGATCGGCGATCCCGACCACGCCGCGCTGGTCGAACCGAGAGCGGTCGCGGTCAGCGTCCCGCTCCCATGTAGGGGTGTGGGGGCAACCAGCGCCGCACCGGTCGCGGAGAACCGATGGAGGGCACCACCGGCGGCGAGCCAGAACTGATTGCCGCAGGCGATGACGTCCTGGACCGCGCCGACGGCCGCGACGACCGGCGCCACCCCGCCCGATGTCGCGACGAAGTGGGCGTGCTCGCCCTCGGCGATCACGGCGTGTCGCGCGTCGTGGCTGAACGCGATAGTGCGACCCCGCAACGCGTGCCAGCGTACCGTGGATCGCCTTTGCTTGCGGGGGCAATTCCCGGGAAACGGCCGTAACATGGGGGTGGTGGAGCGCGAACGCCAGCGGTCGCATCGCCGGGACGCAGCGTGGTTGCGCGCGCTCGCGGGACTCGACGCGCCCCCCGACACCGACGCGGAAGCCGCGTGGCCCGGCAAGCGGCTGTTGCCGCACCTGTTGTCGGCGTCGAGCGGCACCGCGCTGCCGGCGAACGTGCGTGCGCAGCTCGAGGCCGCGCTCGGCATCGAGCTCGGTGATGTTCGCGTCCACACCGATGACGCGGCGGTGCGCTCCGCGGCGGCGCTGCGCGCGAAGGCGTTCACGATCGGTCAGGCGGTGTACTTCAACCGCGGGTTCTACGATCCGACGTCGGTCGGCGGCCGGCGGCTCATCGCGCA
>JAPLLF010000964.1:0-5126 GCA_026387715.1 Pseudomonadota bacterium | reverse complement strand
GCGCACGAGGTCGCGCACACCGTCCAGCAGCGCGGCGCCGTAGGACCCGCGACGAGCGAGCTCGGCGTGTCGACGCCGGGCGACGTGCACTAGCAGGAGGCCGGGCAGTTCTCCGATCAGTTCGTCGCGCGCGCGGGTGGCGTGCGCGGCGTCGCGCGCGGTGCGGTCGCGCGCGCGGTGATCCAGCGCGATCTCCTCGACGGCGAGCTGCCGGCGGGGCTCGACGCGCGGCCCGGCGCGGTCGATCCGCAGCAGCCGCCGCCGGGCGAGCTCGCGGTGCAAGCGCGCCAAGCGATCCGCGCGGCGCGCGGTCGCGGTGGCACGCCGCAGATCGTGGCGCTCGTCCGGCAGATTCGCGCCGGCGCGACCCCGGCGACGCGCGCGCAGATCGAGGCCGCGATCACGAACGAGCTGACACCCGCGGAGCGCACGGCGGTCGTGGGCGGCCCGTCGACGACGCCGACGGGCCGCGACACACCGTGGCAGCCGCAGGTGGGCGGCGCCGAAGCGGCGAGGCCGGGCGGCGGTCACGGTGCGCCGGCGACGGCGGCTGCGGGTCCAACCGCGACCACGACCACCGCTGCACCGGCCGGAGCCACCGCTGCACCGACCGCCGCCGCACCGACCGCCGCGCCGACCGCTGCAGCGCCCGCGCCGACCGCCGCTACAGCCGCGCCGACCGCAGCCGCGCCCGGCGGTGCACCCGCAGCGGCACCGACGACACCGACGCACGACGACCCGCACGCCGCGCGCGCCACGACGCCGGCGGGCGCGTCCCCCGCAACCGCCGAACCGCACGCGGCGCCCGCCGCCGCACCGATCGCGCCCGCCGAGCCGGTCGCCCCCGAAGCGCATCACGAGGTCCCGCCGGCCGCGGGGCGCGCGCTGATCGAACAGGAGCTCGCGTTTCACGATCGCTGGCGCGCGTTCGCCGGCCACGACGCCGACGGCGCAGGCAACCGCTCGATGGCCGCCGGTCAGCGCTTCGCGGCGCTGATGCAGGGCGCCGGTGGCGACGCCTCCGCCGGTCTGCAGGGCGGAATGATGCAGTTCATCATGGGCCAGGGCGTGAAGCTGGCCACGACGGAGACCGCGCTCGGCCGCGTGCCCGGCATCGGCAACATCATCGGCGGCGGCTTCGCGGCGTACAACCTGTTCTCGCACAACGGCGCCGGCATCCGCGAGATGTCGACCGACGCCGTGCACGGGATCGGCGGTGCGTTCAGCGCCCAGAACTGGCGCGACAGCCCGTTCCTCACCGCGGCGAACCTCGTGTCCGGCATCAAGTCCGTGCTCGAGATCATCGGCAACGTCTGCCAGATCCTGTCGGGCCTCGCGTACGCGTTCGCCGCGATCGCCGCGCTCGGCGGCCTGCTGTCGGTGTTCTTCCCGCCGCTCGCGATGCTGCTGCCGTACATCCCACCGGCGCTGCAGTTCGGCCGCGCGTGCGGCGCGATCGCGACCGTCGCGCTGTCGATCGCGACCGGCCTGTCGCCGATCCCGCCGATCCTTCGCGCGATCCACATCATGTTCACGAGCAACGACCCGATCACGCTCGTGCAGCAGGAGCGCACGTTTCACCGCGAGGCGCAGGGCGCGATCGCGAACTACGCCGCGTCGCGCCTCAACACGGCGGCCGCTCGCGCCGAGAATCCGAGCGCACCCGACCGCGGCTTCTACGGCGGCCTGCAGCACGAGATCGGCGAGGGCGCGACCACGGTTCGTACGTCGATGGGCGCCGGCTCGTCGGCGAACACCGCCGCGGGGCTCGGCACCTCGGACGCCGAGCTGCGCAACGCGCGAACCGAGGCGGTGGCCGGCGGCGACACCCGCGGCGCGCGGCGCGCCGGCGCGGCTCACTTCGACCCCGGTGCGCGCGCGACGGCGAACCAACACGCGACCGAGGGCGCCGAGGAGCGGCGCGACGACACGCGCACACGCCGCGACCAGCGCCAGACCACCGCCGACGCCGCCAACGCGGACGCCGCCGCCGATCCATCGCGCCGCAATCGCCGCACCGCCGCGCGCGCGAACGACAAGCTCGAGACGGCGACCCAGCGCCTCGAGCACGCCGAGCAGGGCGTCGAGATGGCGGAGGCGCGCGCGGACCTCGGCGGTCGCAACGCGTCGGCGGGCAACTCCGGAGACCTCGCACCCGCCGCGCTCGATCGCGAGACGGCCGCGAACGCCGAGGCCGCGGCCGAGCCCACCGACGAGCTGGCGACCGATGCGTACCGCGAGCTGCGCGAGGGCGCCGAGCCCGTTCGCGCCGAGCGCAACGCGCGCGGTCACGTCCAGCTGCCCGATCCCCCGAGCACGCTCGACGCGATCGACGCGCTCGATCGCCAGATCGAGGAGCTGCGCCGGGCGGCGGCGGCGCTGCACGCGACGGGGAGCGCGGCGCGCCGGACGCAGGCGCGGGCCACGCAGATCGCGACCGGGCTCACCGCGTCGGCGGCCGACGTGCAGCGGCACGTGCGCGCCGAGGATCAGCGCGGCACGACAGGCGCGGCGCGCGTCACCGCCCAGACGACCGACATGCAGACGCGCAGCGCGGGCGCCGGCCAGGAGGCGCGCGGCCAGATCGATCACGCCGCGAGCACGCTCGCCGGCGTCGCGTCGTCGGCGCACACCATCGACAGCGTGCTCATGCGGGTGCCGTCGAACCGATTCTTCGACGTCACCGGCACGCGCACGAGCGTTCACCAGTTCGCCCTCGGAATGGACCAGGTCACCGGCGCGGGTGGCCAGCAACAGGCGCAGCAGGTCGCCGCCGAGCGCGTCGCGTCCGCGCGCACGCAACAGGTGCAGGACGCCGCGGTGACGCGGGCGCAGGGCGTCGCGGCGGGCGATCAGGTGCACCACATGATGACCCAGGACGCCGGTGCGGCGCGCACGGCGTCGAGCGAGGCCGCCGAGACGGCCGGCGGCGCGACGGCGGGCGCAAGTCAGACGGGCGGCCAGCTCGCCGAGGTCCGCGCGCAGCGCGAGGAGCGCTGGACCGCGCTGCTCGGATGGGCGGCGCAACACCGCGCGCTGCGCGACACGGTGATCCAGCGTCGCGTCGCCACGCACGACACGTCTCCCGGCGGCGCCACGCCGCACGCGATCGCCACGCGCGCGACCGCCGCCGGCGGCGGTGGCACGCTGCCGTTCCTCGCGCAGATCCAGCGCGCGTTCGGCCGCCACGATGTCAGCGGCATCCGCGCGCACACGGGCGCGGCCGCCGAGCGCTCGGCGCAGGCGATGGGCGCGCGCGCGTTCGCGACCGGCAACAGCATCGTGCTCGCCGACGCCGATCTGCACACGGTCGCGCACGAGGCCGCGCACGTCGTGCAGCAGCGCAGCGGCCGAGTCAACGTGTCCGGCGGCGTCGGCGCGGCCGGCGATGCGCACGAACAACACGCGGATCGCGTCGCCGACCTGGTCGTGCGCGGCGCGAGCGCCGAGGCCGCGCTCGACGAGTACACCGGTCCGGGTGGCGGTGGTGGCGGCGGTGGTGGCGGCTCGGTGCTCGTGCAGCGCGCGCACATCGTCGGCGCCGACACGGCCAGCTCGACGCCGCTCGTCCAGGCCGTGCTCACCGGCGACAACCCGAGCGCGCTGCATACGCTGATCCACGCGATGCAGCAGACCGCGGCGCGCCGCACGCCGGGCGCGACGAGCGATCACATCGTCTGCGTAGGCGGCGGCAACGACTACGACCTCCAGCTCGCCCCCGCGACGACCGATCGCATGCTCGCCCAGCTGACCGCGCGCATGGCCTCGCTGCGCGCCGCGGCCGAGGCGTCGCGCGGCGCCACGGCGCCCGCGTCCGACGCCGACGATCCGCTCGTCCACGCGTTCAACACCTCGTTCGCCGAGGTGCTCCCCGGCCTGCGCCAGGCCAGCGGCTCGCCCCTGATGACGCCGAGCGCCGACGCGCCACGCTCGCGCTCGTCGCACACGACCGCGGTCGCGGCGCCGTCGACCGATCCGACCGCGCCGCCGCCACCCGTCGCCGGCCCGGCGGTACCGGCGTCCGCCGCGACAGCGTTCACGCACGAAGAGCTCGCGCTGATGTTCTCGCCCGCACAGCGCGCCGCGATCATCACGTTCGCGAGCGACGGCATGGTGCCCGACCACCTGTTCAACGGCGGCGACGCCGGCACCTCGACCGCGCAGCAGCGCATCGTGATGTCGGCGCACATCCTGACGCGCGGCCGCATCCGCTCGGGCTCGTTCACGCAGACGCTGCACGCGCGCATGTGCGGCGACTGGGTGCGCCTCGTCAACGAGTACGCCGGCGTCGGCGACACGAGCGGCGCCGGCATCGAGAACCAGTTCGACAACGCGGGCTCCACCGTGTTCGGGACCGGCGTCCCGCAGGCCGTGCAGAGCGTGCAGGTGCCGGTCGTCGATCCCGCGCACCCGAACCGCCGGTTCGCGCAGGTCGGCCGGCCGATGGACGAGCTCCTCGCGATCCAGCCCGGTGACTGGCTGTATCTGTTCTCGAACGTCGACACCGCCGGCGGCAACCACAGCGTCGTGTTCTCGCATTGGATGGGCGAGGCCGTCCTCGGCGGCGAGTTCCCGTACCGGCAGGCCGTCGTGTTCGGCCAGCAGCACCGCGATGCCGGCGGCGCGCCGACCCAGCCGCGCCTCGGCCCGAACGGCTGTGTGCCCGAGCAGGGCGCGGAGGTCACGATCGTCACCCGCATCCAGCGCGTGGCGCCCGACGAGCGCCCGCCGGAGACCGCGGCCGATGTCGCGGGCGGCGAGCTCGCGCTCGGCGCGACGCCGGCGCACGTGCAGGTGCCGCGCACCGCGAGCCCCGAGCTCGTCGCGGCGCTTGCCGGCCCGGCCGCCGGCGCGAACCTCGCGCTCGCCGTGCGCATGCAGACCCGTTACAACGGGACGCTCGACCTCGACGCGCTCCGCCGCGCCATCCGCGATGCGAACGCCGCGATGATCACCACGCTGTCGACGGCGGACGCCGCGTCCGGTCAGCGCTCGCGCCTCGACCCCGGCCAGGTGATCCTCCTCACCCAGACCAACGAGCTCGCTCAGATCGAGGCGCTGGTCCGGCTCAACGAGCGCCTGACGAGCCGCGTTCGCAACGCGCACGCGCTCGATGCGTCCCAGGC
>JAPLLF010000187.1 GCA_026387715.1 Pseudomonadota bacterium | reverse complement strand
AGACGCTCCAATCGGCGCAGGGGTTCCGCGGCGGGCTGTGCCGCGTGAAGCCCAAGGGTGGGGTCGGCCTCGAGTGGCGGATCATCATCGACAAGCGCGCGACCCCCGAGGAGCGCGTCGCGACCGTCGCGACCTCGCTCGGGCGGTTCGACATCAGCAGCCTCCAGATGCCCGCGTCGATTCGCACGCTGCTCAAGCTCCACGCCGGCAAGCGCCCCGTCGCGGCGTAGCGTATATCTAGGGCGTGCGTGCGCGCCTGCTCCAGCTCCTAGTGCTCCTGGCGAGCAGCTGTCGTCCGAGCCCCCCGGATCGCCAGCTCGACTTCGCGCAGATCAGCGTCACCCGCGACGCCAAGATGCGGACCGACGTCCTCGGCGAAGGCCGGTTCGCCGAGACGTCGACGTTCGTGCTCGTCGATGCCGAGAACACGGCGGGCGAGGGGGCCTACGTCACGTTGACCGGAGTGCTCGCCGATGCGGCGGGCGCCAAGGTGGCCCAGCTCAAGGCCCAGTCGCTGTGGATCCCCGCGCACGCCTCGCGGACGTTCGCGCTGGTCGACGAGGAGCGGAAGCCGCGACCGACCGCGGTCGGGGCGGCGGTGGAGGTGAAGGGGGCGGCCGTGACCGGCTTCACGCCGGTCGCGAAGCTCTCGGAGGTCAAGTCGCTCGACGACGTCGACAAGGTCGTCATGCAGGCCATGCTCGAGAATCCGAGCGATCGGCTGGGCAAGATCGTCGTGATCGCCTCGTTCCACGACAAGGACGGCACGCCGATGACGCGCCCGTTCGATCTGGTGACGGTGCAGCCGAAGGAGAAGGTCGCGGTGCAGTTCGTCGGCCCCAGGGGCAGCAAGCGCGGCGCGATCTACCTCGGCGACGAAGCCTACTGACGTCGGGTCCTCAGGCGCGACCGACGAGCGCCGCCAGATGCGGGTCGTGCTCGACGAGATCGACGAGCAACGCGCGGAGCTCCGCGCGCTCCGTCTCGCCGAGGTCCGCGCCCGCACGATCGACCATCTGATCGATCGCCTCGCGCGCGGTCAGCTTGCCGGCCGCGACATCGGCGGCGAGCGCGTCGAGCGGGTTCGACCCGACGCTGGCGACATCGCCGACATCGCCGACATCGCCGACATCTCCGACATCTCCTACCTCCGCGAGATCGTCGACGGACCCTTTGCCGCTGGGTCCGCCGATGCCACCTGGGCCGCCGATGGAACTCATGGATGACTCCGTCGGAGGATATCAGGGTGTCGCATGGTTGCCAGGCCTTCGGCCAACACCTCCGGGGGTTGCGTGGCAATCTCCGCACGATGCGATCGATCCTCGCGCTCTGCCTCGCGCCCCTCCTCGCCGTTGCCGCCTGCCGGGGTGGAGGCACCTCCGGCACCGCGGCCACGGGCAGCGCGAACGTCACCCTCGCGCCCGCGTACCCGGCGGTCCGCTGGGTGCCGGCGCACCCCTCCTACGTGCTCGCCGGCCGCACCGTGAAGGACGCGCAGCACGGCCTGCGGGACCTCGTCGATGCCGTCGGCGTGCTCGGCGGCGTCGGCATCGAGGACGCGATGCGCGCCTCCCGCGACGTCCTCCAGGTCGACGTGTTCAGCGCCGAGCCGGTCGCCGCGATGGGGATCGATCTGGAGGGTGGCATCGTCGCGTTCTCCGAGGACCTCAACCCGACCATCGTCGTCCACCTGACGTCGGCGGAGCAGACCTTCGCGTTCTTCGATCAGCTGCGCGATCACGGCCTCACGACGCAGTCGGTGATCGTCGATGGCACCGAGGTCTTCACCGCCAGGCTCGGCGCGGGCGTGCGCGTGTCGTGGGCGATCGACGGGGAGTGGCTGTGGACGCACTTCGCGTTCGCGTTCGCCAAGGACGACGGCACGACGTGGTTCCGCGCCAAGGCGCCGATCGCCGCTCGGCCCGAGCTCGCGACGCGGTGGACGTGGGCGGCCGGGGCGAGCGCGACGTTGGTCCCGAGCAAGGCGCCCGGGCTCGTCGGGTTCGCGGACGTGGTGAGGCTGTTCACGACGCTGGCCGCGAGAGTCCCGGATGCGCGCGCGTGCGCCAAGGTCATGGCCCCGATCCAGGGCGTCGCGCTCGCCGTCGAGAGCGACGGGGCGCAGACCGCCGGGCGCATCGCCTTCGACGTCGGCGCCGCGGCGACCGCGATCCAGGCCCACGTGCTCGCGCCCCCGGCCGGCTGGGCGGCGGCGGCGGCCAAGGCCGCGCTCGGCGTGCAGTGGAACCTCGATCTCCACGCGCTGATCGACTGGCTCGGCCCGTGCTCCGGCCACCTCGGGCTGGACGCTCCGATGGCGCGGGCCAAGGCCGTCGGGATCAAGAGCGCCCGTGGGTTCGTCGAGGCGATCGATCTCGATAGCAAGAGCGGACGGGGCGCGATCGCCGTCGATCTGTCGTCCGCCACGTTCCTCGACGCCCAGCTCGATCGCATCCCGCTGCGCAGCACGCTGGAGAAGGATCTGACCTTCGGCGGCCTCGCCGGTCACCGGGTCAGCATCCCGTTCGGCCCCGACGTCGACTACATCCTGACCGACAAGCTCGCGATGGCGGCCATCGGCGACGGCGTCCTGGCCGCCGCGGTCGGGACCGGCGCCGCGCAGGCGGGCGCCCTCATGGCCGTCGACATCGCGCCGGAGCGACTCCCCGCCGCCACGTGGATCGAGGTGCTCAAGCTCGCCCGCATCCCGAACGCCGAGGCGATGGTGGCGCACATGCTGCGCTGGCAACGCGGGCACATCGGCGTCGCGATCGACGGCACCTCACTCGTGCTCGACGCACGCGGCGCGCGTCGCTGATTTGGGATAGGGTTCTCGGCGCGTGGCAGACAAAGCAGCTCCGGTCATTCGCCTGCGCGACGTCACCAAGAGTTACGGTGTCGGCTCCGCGAAGACGCCCGTCCTGCGAGGCGTCTCGTTCGACGTCAACCCGGGCGAGCTCATCGCGCTCGTCGGCCAGTCCGGATCGGGCAAGTCGACGCTGCTCAACATCATCGGCGGGCTCGACACCTGCGATGCCGGCGAGGTCGAGGTGCTCGGCCTCGACACGCGCAAGGCCACCGACGCGGCGCGCGCGAAGATGCGCAACGAGTCGATCGGCTTCGTGTTCCAGGCCTTCAACCTGCTCGATCACCTCACGGTGCTCGACAACGTGACGTTGCCGGCGTCGTTCACGCCGGACGCCAAGGATCTCGAGACGCGCGGCCGCGAGGCGCTCCGGCGCGTCGGGCTCGCCGACCTCGCGAAGCGACGCCCCGGCGAGCTGTCCGGTGGTCAGAAGCAGCGGGTCGCGATCGCGCGGGCGCTGTTCGGCAACCCCAAGCTGCTCCTGTGCGACGAGCCGACCGGCAACCTCGACTCGCAGACCGGCAAGGAGGTCATCGACTTCTTTCGCGAGCTCAACGCCAAGGATGGCGTCACGCTCGTGATCGTCACGCACGAGCGCCGCGTGTCGTCGGTCGCCCAGCGCGTGATCGCGATGAAGGACGGCATGCTGGTCGAGACCACCGATGAAGCGCTCGCCGCTGGCGGCGGGCCGGCGTGAGGAGGCAAGCCCGATGATGCCCGCGAAGAATCTCGTCAAGATGGTGGTCGGCAACACGCTGCGGAGCCGCCGCCACTTCATCCTCTCGGCGTTCGGGATCGTGATCGGCATCGCGACGTTCGTGCTGTTCCTCGCGTCGACCGAGCAGGTCGGCGCGGTGCTCGAGCGGATCTTCCCGGTCGAGGAGGTCGAGGTCGTCGCGCCGCAGGTCTCGCTGCTCGGCAAGGACATCTCCAAGCGGCTCGACGACACGCTCGTCCAGACGATCAAGACCCGCCCCGAGGCCAAGCGCGTGCTGCCGCGCATGTCGCTGCAGTTCCCGGCGTACGGCGACGGCACGTTCAACGGCTCGCACCTCTCGCTGGAGATCGGCGGCGCCGCCGACGGCATCGATCCGTCGTACGTCGTCGACGACGCCGCGCTGTCGGCGAAGGAGCACGAGTTCTTCGCCGACGTGTTCAAGGACTGGGAGTCCGACCCGACGCCGCGTACCGCGTGCGTCCCGCCGGGGCCCAAGGATCCGAACCCGTGCCCGCGCACGGATCGCTACTACTGCGACAAGGTCGATCGCCAGTGCCACCACCGCGTGCCGGTGGTGCTGTCGCCGACGATGCTCGAGCTCTACAACACGCAGTTCGCCAAGTCGCACGGCACGCCGGTGATCGATCAGGACTTCGCGAAGTTCATCATCCAGCAGGGCGGCATGGAGCGCATGCGGTTCACCCTCGCGCTCGGCGTCAGCGTGTTCGGCTCGGCCAGCGCGGCGGGCAAGAGCCGCGAGGTCGAGGCCACGGTGATCGGCATCTCGTCCAAGGCCAAGAAGATCGGCATGACCGTGCCGCTCGCGTACATCTCGCGATGGAACACCGAGTTCGTCAGCCGCGACGCCGGCAAGACCTACTCGTCGATCGTGGTCACGCTCGCGCAGCGCGAGCAGCTCGCGGTGTTCGCGCAGTGGCTCCAGGACAAGCTCGACCTGCGCCTCGAGGACTCGCTCGGCGAGAAGTTCGCGACCGTCGTGTTCGTGATCCGGCTCGTGCTCGTGATCATCTCCCTGGTGATCATCGGGATCTCGTCGATCAACATCGCGCACAACTTCTTCATGCAGGTCACCGAGCGCCGCCGCGAGCTGGGCCTCTTGCGCGCGGTCGGCGCGACCCAGACCGACGTCCAGCTGGTGGTCATGGGGGAAGCGGGGTTGATCGGCGTCATCGGCGGCGTGCTCGGCATCCTGTGCGGCTGGTTGCTGTCGCTGGCGGTCGACGGCCTGTCGAACCACTACGTGCCGAATTTTCCATTCAAACCAACGACTTGGTTCCACTTCCAGTGGTGGATCCTGCTCGGTGGCCTCGCGTGTGCGACCTTCTTCTCGGTGATCGGCGGCTACCTCCCGGCCCGCAAGGCCGCGCGCATGCAGCCTGCCGCCGCGCTCGCCGCTCAGTAGGCGTCTTCGAGATCGGCTGGGGTCAACTGACCCTGGCGAGATCCCGCAGGATCGCGGTGGAGGTTAGTGCCAGACTGATGCGGTGGTTCGTCACCTACGGTACGGGTGCACCCCGGAAGGGGTGCGATCTGCATGTGGCCCAAGGAAACGATTTCGTATAGGGTCCCACCTGTTACGGGCACGCCAGCTCCCGCAGCTTTCCCGTTACCTCAACGAGACCATCGATAGATGAAGAAGCCGACGCCCTTCGGGAAATACTTCCTGCTCGAGCGCATCAACGTCGGCGGGATGGCCGAGGTGTTTCGCGCGAAAGCTTTCGGCGTGGAGGGCTTCGAGCGCCTCGTCGCCGTCAAGCGCATCCTTCCCAACATCGCGGAGGACAAAGAGTTCATCCGCATGTTCATCGAGGAGGCGAAGCTCTCGGTTCAGCTGAACCACGCGAACATCGCGCAGATCTTCGATCTCGGGGTCGTCGATGGCGCGTACTACATCGCGCTCGAGCACGTCCACGGCCGCGACCTGCGTGGCATCTTCGATCGCTGCCGTCAGGTCGGCGAGGCGATGCCCGTCGCCCAGGCCTGCTTCGTCGGGATGAAGGTCTGCGAGGGGCTCGACTACGCGCACAACAAGCGGGACCAGGCCGGCCGCGAGCTCGCGCTCGTCCACCGCGATGTCAGCCCCCAGAACGTCCTCGTGTCGTTCGAGGGTGAGGTCAAGCTCATCGACTTCGGCATCGCGAAGGCGGCCGGCAAGGGCAGCAAGACCCAGGCGGGCATCCTCAAGGGCAAGTTCGGCTACATGTCGCCCGAGCAGGTGCGCGGCCTCCCGGTCGATCGCCGCAGCGACGTGTTCTCGGCCGGCATCGTGCTCTACGAGCTGCTCACCGGCGAGCGGCTGTTCGTCGGCGAGAGCGACTTCTCGACGCTCGAGAAGGTGCGCAACGTCGAGATCCTCCCGCCGTCGACGTACAACCGCAAGATCCCCGACGAGCTCGAGCGGATCGTCCTCAAGGCGCTCACCAAGGACGTCGAGGATCGCTACCAGAACGCGATCGATCTCCACGACGAGCTGCAGGCCTTCGTCTACACCGCGGGCGAGTTCTACTCGCGCAAGGATCTCGCGGGCTGGATGAAGAAGACGTTCTCGAAGGAGATCGAGGACGAGACCGCCAAGCTCGAGAGCTATCGCCAGCTCAAGCCGCCCGCCCCCGAGGCGCCG
>JAPLLF010001174.1 GCA_026387715.1 Pseudomonadota bacterium | reverse complement strand
CCACGCCTCACGAACCGCCTCCACCTCGTAAAACGAACGGGCATTCTCGTTCGTGACACGCATGAGGGTCACGTAGTGCGACCAGCTGAGGGACTGCGGGAACGGGATCGCCGCCGAAAGGCCGGACGGCGTCTGGCCTATTGCCGAAAGGCCGGACAGTGTCCGGCCTATTCCGGAACCATTTGGAAACGTTACGAAAAACCTCCGAATCTCCTTGAGGTTGCTGATGCCGAACCCCGCGCCGAACTCCTTCGTGAGCCGCTCCGAGAGCCGCTTCATCAGCGCAGTTCCGTACTCGGCGCGGTGTTCGCCCTGTTGCTCTTCCTGAACGATCTCGCGACCGACGTGCCAGTACGCCTGGACCATCGCCACGTTGATCGTACGGGCGACGGAACGGCGCGCTTCGGTCAGGATCGCGGCGATCCGTCCATAGATCTCATTGTCGTTCGAGTCACTCATCGCGTAGCCCCTCCACGATCACTTCCCATCGAATCCCCGCCGGATCGAACCCGTACGCGCTCACGCGATACGTGCCGGGACCGAAGCGTCTTAGGATCTCGATCGTCGCGCATCCCCCTGACACCAGGAACCCACCAAGCTCGCTGACGTTGATGAATTCCTGATCGCCGTCGACGTGTGGAGCGCGCATCCTCCCAACGCTGAGCCTGGTGACGTCGTTCTCGGGAAGGTCGGCGAGTAGCTTAACGAGCCTGTCGGGGCGAACGCGATCGATCTCCCCGACGCGCGCGACGCTCGGTTCGCGCCGCATCCGGAACTGACCCTCGGCGAGACCGACCGACCACTGGTCGAAAAACGCGCGCGCGATCTCCGGCGTGATCCGCAACCCGATCACCAGCTCCGCGAGCGACTGGCGCTGTTCGAGCCGTTCGAACGCGAGGGCAGCGAGCTCCCCGGGATCCCGCGAGGCGGACGTCGGTGCCGGCGCGCCGGAGGTCGCCTTCACTTTCATCACGGCCGCGTTCGCGAGCTCGGCGGCGAGCGCGACGACTTCTTTTTCATCGAACCGCCGGACGTCATCGGCGCCGATGGTCGGGTTCAGGCGACTTCCCTCGAACCGTCGGACCGTGGACACGCTGATGTTGAGGCGCGCGGCGACCTGTCCCCGTGTGAGTCCCGACGGCTGCGTGCTGATCTTGGGAACGACCGCGAGATGTCGCGCCTTCTCCGTGTTTGACATCGTTCGCGATGGGCTAACTGCTGATTCCGATGAAGGAGTGATCTTCGAGGGCAAATCGCGCGACATGATGAAAGCAGAGCGTACAGGGTGCCCCTGACAGCCGGAATCTGAGGCGTGATAGCTGCCACTGACTGCGTCGCGACACCATCCCGGAGGCACGTCAGATGGCTCGTCCATACTTCAGGAACTGGAGGCCTGCATGCCGGCATCGAACGAGAACGACACCGCGACGATCGCGACGGGGGAACTGATCGACGAGGCCATGCTCGCGGAACGGCTCTCCGTTTCGCGCTCGACGTTGCAGAGCTGGCGTTACTCGGGGCGCGGGCCGCGCTGGATCAAACTTGGTCGCCTGATCCGCTATCGCATGGTCGACGTCTCCGCATTCCTCGCCGCGAACACCCACGGTGGCAGAGCGGCGTGACGGCGGCAGACCGGACGCGAGCTGAGGGCGCCCCGACGATCGATCTCGAGAAGCTGCGCGCGAGACTGAGGCGGCTCGGCAACGAGACCCAATTTCTGATCCTCGACGAGATGATCGGAGTCGTCGCGCCATCCGATCTCGCAAAGATTGTCGGTCGCTACGTGGACATCAAAGACATGCGCCGCGACGCCGGAGAGCGCGAGCCCTCACTCAGCGAGGCGATCGCGAAGTTCGACGCGAGCGCACGCGCCGGCAGGTACTACGAGAGCTTTCTCGTCAAGTCGTCGAACTGCACGATGAACTCGAGCGGCACGATGTCGTTCATTGCCGATTTTCTCCGGCTTCTTGATCGATGTGTCACCGCGTCCTCGGATTCATCCTCGGCAGTCTACGTGCGCGGGTGCTTCGAGAAGCTGCTCGCGCTTCATCGCTACATCGACGAGTGCAACGACGACATCATCTTCTTCGCCGACGAGGGTGGTGCCTGGCAGATCCAGGTCGACTGGCGCGAGGTGTTTCCGGCCTACTTTCGGTGCCTCGGGCGCACGACCGATCAGGAATCGTACGAACGAATCGTGATCGCCGCGATCGACGAGTTCGATCGGCAGTCGCGAAAGACGCATCTCGCCGCGGCGCGCGAACACCGTCCGAAGTAGCGCCGGGTTGTTCCTCGTTCGCGACGCGAGTACCGTCGACGCACGTGAAGATCGGTCGCAACGAACGATGTCCCTGCGGCAGCGGCAAGAAGTTCAAGAAGTGCTGCGGCGCAGGCGGGACATACACCCGCGAGGAACGCGGCGAGGCGTTGATTCGATTGGATGAGTGGATCGCCGCCTTCGAGGCCGACGAGCGCGACGACGCGCACGACGAGTTCTGGGGTCGCTTCATCGAGTACAGCGACGAGCTTCCCGACAATCTCGCGACGATGTCGGAGGGCGCCGAGGACGCGTGGTACTCGTTCGATCGCGGCGCCGAGGACGGCGAGACCGCCGTCGACCGCTTTCTCGCCGAAGCGGACGTTTCGGATGGCGAGCGGCAATTTCTCGAAGCGTGCCGGCGAGCGTCGGTGAGGCTGTACTCGATCGTCGGAATCGTACCGGGCGTATCGATAAAGTTGCTCGACGTGATCGAGGGCGGTGAGATAACCGTTACCGAGCGAACTGCTTCGCGTACGGTCGGGATGTACGAGCACGTCGTCGCGCGCATCGTTCCGCGCGGTCCGTCGGGCGGTCCGGAGATCGAGTCCGGGATCCTGCACATCCCGAACATGTACAAGGACGTCGTGATCGCGCAGATCCGCGCGCGCCGCACAAAATTCCTCGACGCGAATCGCGGTGAGGGAATCGACACGTTCTACAAGATGCTGACGCCGATGTTCCATGACGTGTGGGCCGGGTCGTTCTTGGATGCGCAGGTACCGGAAGTGCGCACGAACCGCGGCGAGGTGATGGTTCCGACGACGGTACGGTTCGATGTGGTCGATGCGACCGCGTTCGATCGCGCTCTCGACCGACCCGAGGCCGAACGCGACGCCGACGGATGGCGCGTGGAGGCGTTCGGGCGGATCGAGCGTCGCGGCGATCAAGTAGTCATCGAGACGCAGACCGTCGAAGCCGGGGAACGCGCCCGAACCCAACTCGAAGCGTGGGCCGGGAAGGCGATCCAACATCGGGCCACCGTTCACGAGAATCTGCAGCTAGCGGTCAAGGACCGTATTCGCGCGCAGTTCCTCAGCGGAGGTTCGATCTCCGACGACGACGACGAGGCGCCTGCCATCGACCCGGAGTTCGCAGAGGCCGTCGTCCTCGGTCACTACGGTGGACACTATCGACGCTGGGTCGACGAGCCCGTTCCCGCGCTCGACGGAGCCACGCCTCGCGAGGCTTCTCGCGATCCGAAGTTGAGGGCGGCGCTGCTCGACCTCGTCCAGGGGCTCGTCTCGATGTATCAAAAGGCGTTGCGCGACAAGCAGCCTGCCTACGATCCGTCGTGGATGTGGGCGGAGCTCGCGCTTGTCGACTCCGAAGCGCCGAGGCATCCGCCGCCGCTCGTCTACGAGCGAGTTGGTCGCGAGGTCGAGGGCACGATCGAGATCGCGAATGCTGTCGGAGAACGAGTACGCCGAGAGGAGGTCGCCGTCGACCAGGCACTCGCGGCGGATCTCGCCGCGCAACGCTTCCTGCGCGGACCCGGCGAGCGGACCCGACCCTATCTCGCGATGATGAGCGAGTTCGAAGCGCATCGCCGGAAGACGTTCTGGGTCGACGAGTCGCTCGCGTACATGCTCGATCAGACCGAGCTGGATGTCGTCGGTCGCGAGCTGCGGGTTCCGTTTCCGGTATGCGCCTTCGTGTTCGACGATCGTCACGTGTTGTCCCTCGCCGAACGTGTGCTGTCTCGCCGTGACGACGATGCCCTCGCGGGTCAGCTCCTGCGAGTCGTGACCGCGCATGTCGCCGAGCGAGTGGTGGGCGAGACGGGCGAGACTCGCTCGCTGTCCATCACCTTCGCGTGCGACGCGCTCGGTGCCGACCTTCCGTCGCTGGTCCACCACGAGATCCCACTCACCGACGACGGCCGGGTGCAGGGCTATCTCGACAAGGTTGCCCGGCTCCCGCCGATCGATCCGCCACCACCCGACATGAACCCAACGCGTGGACTGCTACGTACGGTGATCAACGCGATCCTCTACGCGACGAGTGCGAGCGTCGAGCCTCAGACGCGCTCACCGGGATCGACGACGTCGGGAGGAAAATCGTTCAGCTCCGAGGAAGTCTACTTCCTGCCGGGGACGATCGATATCACCCGCGTGCGCAAGCTGCAGGAGCTCGAGCGCGCGCCGGATGGGCGCGAGCTACTTCGCCGGCACATGGTTCGGGGACACTGGCGCCGCGCGGCGAAGACATGGTCGGATCAGCGACTGCGCTGGATCGAGCCGTACTGGAAGGGGCCGGACATGGCGGCGATTATCGAGCAAGCTTATCGGCTGAAACCCTGAACGTTCGGCGGCTGAGGGCTTTTGCGCGCCGACCACCTGGGCGATGATCGCCGAGATGGACGAGGTGAGGGTGTTGGACGCGATGGCAAAGGTTCTCGCCGTTGCTCGAGGGATGGGAGAACCCGACGAGGACGAGGCGAAGCAACTCACTGCTATTCGCAGGATCTCCGTCGGAATGGCAGCGTGGTGCGAGGCGGAGATCGTTCGCATTCTCGAGCAGATCGCCGAGCATCGCCTCGCGGTTGAGCCATTCGGTCACCCCTACAACGTCTTCCGTTTGTTCGGTGTCGAGCGTAGTGAGACGCGATGGACGCAGTGGGTAGGGAACCTTTGGCGGCGGGAGAACGGAGAGCGATGCGCTCGCATCACCTGGCGCGCATTCTGCGACGCGGTGTCCGATCGGATCTCGAAACTCGCGCCGCAGTACCTGTCCCACTCGCGGTGCTCGACGATTGGGCGACAGCACGCACCGCCACAATCGGGGTCGAGGACGAAGTAGCCGCCGGTGAACTGGGGCGTGTTACGAGGCGGCCCTGCCGATGGTCCACGAGACCGACTGACTGATGGACATCGAGCTGGTGACGGTGATGTCGCAGGTGTCGATGGACATCAACGAGCCTGCACTGCCGCAGGCTCGACGTGATGGTGATTAGGGCGC
>JAPLLF010000652.1 GCA_026387715.1 Pseudomonadota bacterium | reverse complement strand
CCGCGCCCGGCACGACGTCGAGCACGAGGGGCACGAACCCGGTGCCGTCGTCGAGGATCACCTCGTCGATCGCGTACGTGTACGACCGGCGATTCGCGGTCGACGACTGGCGGAGGCGCAGCCCGTCGCGCGGGCGCACGAACAGGCCGGTGAACAGCGAGATCGTGCGGCCGCCGACGACGACGCCCTGCTCGATCCGCCGGCGCCAGGCGGGGGCGAGCACCTCCATCATCGGGATCCCGCCGCGCAGCAGCGCCGCGAGGTCGTCGCCGCCGTCGAAGCCGGCGACGCCCCAGCGCCCGATCCGCTTGCGCAGCTCGAGTCGCCGGGTGAGCACGATCTGGAAGCCCCACGCGTTGCCCTCGAGCAGCGGCACGCACGCCTGCGCCACCCGCAGCGGCACCGAGCCGCCGAGCGTGCCCGCGCGCCGCGTCAGCGTCGCGAAGCCATCGAGGACGTCGACGACGTCGAACCCGATCACCGGGCGCTCGCGCTCACGAGCAACCGCCGCCGCCGCCGCACCCGCCCCCGCCGCCACAACCGCCGCCACCCCCGCAGCTCGACGAGCTGCAGCTCGAGCCGCCCGACGACGAGCTCGTGCCCACCGGCGCCGGCACGCGGAACGCGTCGGCGACGATGAAGTAGCTCGGCAGCGTCACCGCGCCGGCGACGGCGACGGCGAGCGCCACCTCGTGGCCGTCCGCGCGGCGCCCCGAGCTCACGTCGTTCCGGAGCGAGCTCGTCGCGTCGCTGAGCCAGGCGAGGTAGCGGCGCGGCCGCGAGCTCGCGCGCAGGCCCTGCCCGACCATCATGCGGAACGCGACCCAGCCGATGCCGGCCATCGCGAGCAGGAGGACGATCGGCGGCGGCGCGTGCCCGCCGCTGACCTCGGCGCGCACCTTGATCCGGATCACGCCGATCGCGACGGCGACGACGCCGCCGACGAACGTGAGCGCCCGCAGGCCGGTCACGAGGCCCGGCGATCGCGCCATCCCGATGCGCCCCAGCTCGTCGGCGAACCGCAGCGAGTTCACGGTCGCGACGGTGGTCGCCGCCTGCCGCACGGCGGAGCCCGTCTGCGGGTCCGCGCCGAGGCGCTGGAGGAAGTCGAGCATCAGCGGATCCGTCGCCTTGGCGTCGGTGCGCTGGAACGAGGTGCCGCCCTTGTCGTGGACGAGGAAGCCGTGCGCGATCGCCGTGCTCACGAGGATCTCGGCGACGCCGACGATCCCGTTGCGCATGTAGCCGATGAGCCAGACCTCCTCGTCGCGCGGGATCGCCCCGACGGCGTAGCGCGCGCGGAGCTCGCCGGGGGTGCGATACGGGCCGTCGCTCGACGTCGGCGGCACCTCGTCGGCGCGCACGAGCGGTCCGTCGAGCGCGTCGCCGATCACCCGGCACGCCCACCAGGTCACCAGCAGCACGCCGCCGGCGAGCAACAGATAGATGAACACCCAGGCCTGGCTGGGCCCCACGTCGAACGGCCAGAAGTTGAACGAGCTCATCACGTCACTCCTTTCGTGGTTGTTCACGCGCGTCGACGTCGGCGAGCGCGGCGTCGAGCAGCCGCGCCAGCGTCTGGAAGGCCAGCTTCGCGTCCTCGGTGACGCGCCGGAGCGGCGCGACGTCGATCGCGTACGCCGTCCCGCACGCGGTGAGGATCGCGTCGAGCGAATCGGCGACGACCTCCCCGCGCAGCTCGAGCAGCGAGCCGAGCGGCGCGCGCGCCTGCTTGAGCTTGCGCTCGACGGCGCCGCCGAAGTTCTGGTGCCGCGCCATGTCGGTGGCGACCCGCCGCATGCGGATCCGCGTCTCGCGCAGCTCCTGCTCGATCCGCACGCGCTTGTGGTGATCGGGCACGACGAGGGTCTCGAACGGGCTCGTGCCCGCGAGCGTCACGCTCGCCCTGGCGATGTCGCTGTAGAGCAGCGGGAAGCAGTCCGCCGATCGCTCGATCTCGCCGGCGACGAGGATCATCGTCTCGATGCGCGCCGAGAACCGCGCGAGCTCGAGCGCCGGGCCGATCGCCTCGAGGGTGCTCGCCGGGTCGTCGGCCAGCACGAGCACGAGGTCGACGTCGCTCGAGCCGTCGCGCCAGCCGCCGCGCACCGCGCTGCCGTTTCGGATTCAATGCTTCGAGCTTGGCCATGTCCTCACCTCTTCTCCAGGAGCTTCACCTCGGCGCGCGCGCCGATTCCTTTGGTCGCGCGGAGCCGCCGTCCATCATCGAGCCGGGCGCGCCCGTAGAACGGCGCGCGCCGCGGGCGCAGCACGCCGTCGTGGTCCGGCCCCGCGAACCGCGCGCGCAGCAGCAGCTGATCGATCGCCGCCGCCGCCGCGAGCTCGGGCACCGCGCGGGCCGCCGTCGCGATCCGCCACGCGTCGGCCGGCCCCGCGCCGCGCGCCTGCCGAAAGGTCGGCGCGAGCGCGGCCGTGGCGACCGCGCGCAGGCGCTCGTCGTCGTGCTGCGCGAGGTTGGCGACCAGCGGCAGCGCGTCGTCGATCCGCTTGCGCTGGAGGATGCCGCGCGCGCGGTCCATCGCGACGCGCCCGATGCGATCCGCGATCGGCGTCGCGGGCTCGCCGCGCACGAGCTGCCCGGCGAGCTCGCGTTGCACGCGCGCGAGCGCGTCGGTGGTCGGCGCCGCGGGAGTGACCGCCGAGCGAGCACGCGCCGCCGGCCGTGCGGCGCCCCGCGGCAGCGCGCGGATCGCCGCGAGCTCGCCGGCGACCGCGGCGAAGTCCATGTTCGCGTCGCGCTCGATCAGCACGGGCACGTCGGGATCCCGCGCGACGACCGCGCCGACGAGCGCCATCACCGCGGGCGGCACCGGGTTGGCGTAGAGGTTGCCGACGTCGAGCAGCAGATCGCAGCCGGTCGCGGCGACGATCTCCTGATAGAACGTCGCCTCGTCCATCTCGTCGTCGGGCCACCGGAACGACCACGCGACGTTCTCGAGCAGCAGGGGCACGTCGGGCAGCACGCGCCGCACGCGCGCGACGTTCCGGGCGACGATGGCGATCGCCTCGCGCGTGCGCGGCAGCTGCGTGAGGTGCCCGACGTCGATCTCACCGGCCCGGGTGAACGACACGTGCTCCGAGATCATCGGCGCCCGGAGCTCGCGCGCGAGCGCGCCCAGCCGACGCGCGCGATCGAGCTCGACGCCGTCGGCGCTGCCGAGCGACAGCTTCACGCCGTGGGGGATCACCGGCCAGATCGCGGCGAGGGCGCACGCCTCGCGGCGGGTGGCGCGCTGCGTGAAGCAGGTCTCGGCGACCACCTCGACGAAGTCCACGTGGTCGGGCCGCGCGACCAGCTCGGTCGCGAATTCGGGTCGAAACCCGAGTCCCACCCTCGGCCGCTGCACTGCGTCGCGAACATACACCGCGGGCATCTACGAATTCCTAGGTGGTCACGCCATGTGACAGGCCGGAAACACCCCCGCTACAATCGGCGGCGATGGGCGAAGTCCGATCGATCAAGCTGTTCTTCCAGGAGGGCTCCTCCGACAAGGTCTACAACGCGCAGATCGTCGAGGACGGCGGCGCGTTCACCGTGTCGGTCCAGTGGGGGCGCCGCGGCGCGACCCTGGCGGAGGGCGCCAAGGCCGTCAAGGTCACCCGCGCCGTCGCCGACAAGGAGTTCGACCGCTGCGTGCGCGAGAAGACCAAGAAGGGCTACGAGGAGCTCAAGGCGGGCCACAAGCCCGCCGCGGTCGCCCCGCCCGTCGGCGAAGGCAGCGCGAGCAAGTCCGGCGTCAACCGGCGCGCGCGCGTCGGGCTCGCGGCGCAGCTGCTCGAGCCGCTCGACGATCACGAGTTCGACGCCTTCCTCCGCGACGAGACGATGATCGCCCAGCAGAAGCTCGACGGCATCCGCGTCGTCGTCACGATCGGCGAGGAGCTCGTGCCGACCAACCGCGACGGCCAGGTGACCAAGCTCGCCTCGCGGGACGCGCTGTCCGGCCTGCAGTACCTGCCGCACGGCACCGTCGTCGACGGCGAGATCATGGGCGACGAGTACTGGCTGTTCGACGTCCTCATGCTGGCGGGCGACGACGTGCGCGATCGCGGCTACCTCGAGCGCTGGGAGCTGCTCGAGCACCACCTCGAGCCCGCGCTCACCGACGAGGTGCGCGTGCTGCCGTGCGCGATCGGCAAGACCGCGAAGACCAAGCTGCACAAGCGGCTGCAGGGCGCGATGGCCGAGGGCATCGTGTTCAAGCACCGCGACGCGCCGTACAAGGCGGGCCGCAACACGACGCAGCGCAAGCACAAGTACGTCAAGAGCGCGGACGTCGTCATCCTCGAGAACGCGGGCAACGCGTACCAGATGGCGGTCTACGACGGCAAGCAGCTGTTCGAGGTCGGCCGCGTGTTCGCCGGCACGACGACCGCGACCCGCAAGCAGCTCGACGCGCTGCTCGGCGACGGCGAGCGGCCGGTGTGCGAGGTGAAGTACCTCTACGCCACCGACGACGATCAGCTGTTCCAGCCGGTGTTCGTGCGGATCCGCGACGACAAGACCGCCAAGCAGTGCGTGCGCTCGCAGCTCAAGAAGACCGACAAGAGCGTCGTCAGCTAGCGGCGCTTCGCAAGGATTCTGACCGACTGCCGGTTGACGCGTTTGACGTCAACGTCGTCGTTGACTCCCCTCGTTGTCGCCTTGAACGGCGACGTTGAGCTTGCCCCCTTCGTTGTCGTCGACCGACGGCTGTGCAACCAAAGCCATGAGGTGACCCGGACCACTGTGCAGCCAGGCACATCGGTGACACCGACGCGGCGGGCCAACGTCCAACCTCAACGATCGGGGCAAGGTCAACGTCGCCGTCGAACGCGTCAAGGTTGGGGACAACGTCAAGGTCGAGGTCGACGTCGACGACCGAACGTCGAACCGGTCAAGAGCTCTGTGAAGCGGTACTAGTCAGCGCCGCAGCGACGCGAGCTCGCGGCCGGTGTAGATCGCGAACAGCCCGCCCGCGACGAGGAAGCTCGTCGGGATCAGCAGCGCGACCTGGCCGCTGTGCGCGGCGAGGATCGCGCCGAGCGCGCTCCCGGTGACGAACGCGAGCAGCAGGGTGAGCAGCAGCAGCGTCTGCGGGAGCCGGGGCTCGATCGCCTTGCCGTCGCCGACCACCAGCCGGAGGTGGGTGCGCTCGCCGAGCCTCGCGCGCCACAGCCGGAACCAGCGCGAGGCCTCGATCCCGAGGTCGGTGACGGCGCCGGTGAGGTGCGTCGTCCGCACGACGGCGCCCGACAGCCGGGTCACGAGGCTGTTCTGCAGCCCCATCGCGAGGCACAGCAGCAGGGCCTGGATGTCGCGGAACCGCGGGTTCGCGGTGTCGAGCAGGTAGGACAGCAGCGCGAACATCGCGAGCAGCCCGGCCTCGAGGAACAACAGCCCGCCGTACACCGTCGAGCGGCGCCGGACCACGTTGCTCTCGATCGCCATGCTGGCGAAGAACGCGCCGAGGAAGTAGGCGACGACCATGAGGGCCGCGAACGCCGCGGCCGTGCGCCCGAGCGCGAGATCGTCGGCGAACCGCCCGACGTTGCCGGTGACGTGCGACGTGAACGAGCCGATCAGGATGAAGCCCGCCGAGTTGACGAACCCGGCGATCAACGCCAGGTAGCCGGCGAGCAGCTGGTTGTGCCAGTTCGAGCGCTCGGCTCCCTCGTGGCGAAACATGGCTATCCCACCGTACCGGTTTGATCGATCCGTCGGGTCGACTGCTTGACCCACAGGACCAGCCGGCCCTCGCCGACGGGCTCGGCCTCGGTCGCGACGTAGCCGTCGGGCATCTCGCCGCCGAACCCGTTGTAGGTCACCACCCGGGTACCGATCGGGAGCGCCGCGAGCTGGGCCTCCGTGCGTGCGATCTGATCGTTGAGCATCGGCCACCGCGCCGCGGGCTCGTACGACGACGGGCCGAACAGGATCGCCGCGAACGGGTTGTAGAAGTAGAAGCTGTCGAACCCGCTCCAGTCGACGACGTCCATGTCGCCGACGTGGAACGCCGTGCTCGGCGCGACCTCGAGCAGCGCCGCGGTCGCCCGCGCGACCGTCACCAGCGCCGGATCGCGCTCGACGCCCTGCCAGGTCCCGCCGCACGAGATCGCCCCGATCAGGCAGACCTTGCCCGGGCCGCAGCCGACGTCGAGGATACGCCGGCCGGCCTCGGGCGCCAGCCACCGCGCCGCGCGCAGCGCGACCGACACCGGGGTCCAGTGGACCGAGGACACGCGCCGCACCTCCTCGGGATAGAGCCGATCGAAGGCCTCGTCCTTGACGTTCACCCCACACCGCAGCGCGGCCAGCACGCGACGCGCGGTCTCGGTCATCCGATCACGAAGCTCATTTCTTCGGCAGCTTGCCCGTGAGCTTCGCGAACGGGTTGGTCCACACGGGGCGCCATGGGGGCGATATCGCTCGGGTCTTGCGAGGCGTGCGATGCGTGCGATGCGATTTCGTCGTCGAGGAGGATGGCCAGGAGGGAGACAAGCGGGAGACGGCGCGTCGATATCGGCGGACACGCCCCACACGCGGATCTACGCCCGGGCGACAATGGCAACGTTGCGCGTTGCGCGGATCCGATGGGCCGCGCACGTGCCGCAGACCACGGTGGCGGGCGTCAGGGCCGCGCTGGCCGCCGCAGCTTGCGCCGCGATTCGTTCGCGCGAGACACGGGGACCGCCTTGCGGAGGCCGCGGACCGCTTGTCGAGCCCCGGTCGGGGCGATCACGGCGGGCCCGGCCGGGCGCAGCCACCGCGCGACCTCCGTGACGCGCCGGAGCGTGGTCTCGTCCGCGCCCTCGAGCACGGCGATCAGCGCGCGCAACTCCGGCTGGGGCGGCGGGCCCTGCGGCTCCCCGCGGTCATGAGCGGGGTCGTCGACCAGTAGCCCGTTGGGGTCGGTGTGCAGGATCGAGCCATGCCCGATCACTTCAGGCGCCCACCGCGCCGAGCCGCCTTGCAACACGGTCGCGTGATCGCGAGGGTTTGAGCTCGCGGGCGAAGTCGACCAACGCGTCGGTGACGGTCGCCACGACGCGACGCCAGGCGGTGCGCCCGGGCTGGAACCGCGCGGCGATCAGCTCGCTGTCGAAGGCGCGGACGAGGTGCGCGCAGGCCAGGGGGCGGA
>JAPLLF010000201.1 GCA_026387715.1 Pseudomonadota bacterium | reverse complement strand
ATGTGGAAGACGTCCGCAGACGTGAAGTCCCGGCTGTCCGTGGGTGGTGACTTCCTCGTCGCGCTCGAAGGCAAGCAGCTCGTGGCGCGCGATCAGCTCGCCGGCGGCGTGCGGTGGAAGATCTCGCTCGACGGGACGTTCCTCGGCGCCTGCGCGGATCGCGAGCGCGCCTACGTCGTGGTCGAGCACGGCGGCACCTACGTGCTCGCCGCGTACGATGGCTCGTCCGGCAAGCGGCTGTGGACGCTCGATTCGTTGGGCAAGATCGGCGCGCCGGTCGCGCAGGGCGGCCTGCTGTTCGTGCCGTTCCTCGACCAGTGGCTCGCGCTGCTCGACGGTCAGACCGGCGAGCAGCTGACGCGGATCCGCGGCATCGACGATCAGATCGCGATGCTCCGCGCGACGAGCCAGACGGTCTACTACGGCTCGAAGCGCGGCGTGTTCCGGCTCGACGCGCGGAGCACGTCGGGCAAGCGCGAGCTGTCGACCTACGGCGCCGTCAAGGTGCCGCCGCAGCTCGACCGCGCGACCTACGGCCGCGACGTCTACGACGTGATCCAGCAGGGTTACTCGGCGTTCGATCGCGCGCGGGTGCTGTACGCGGCGGCGCCGACGGACACGGGCGCGATGGTGCTGCAGCACGACGGCTACGCGATCCACTACTTCCGCTACATCCTCGGCTACAAGACCGACGGCACGCTCAGCTGGGCCTACGCGCACCCGCGCGTCGAGCTCGTCGCCTCCGAGCACCTCGGCGCCTCGCTCGCCGCGGTGTCGACGACCGGCGAGGTCATCGCCCTCGATCCGACCACGGGCGCGATCCGCGGCCGGGTGACCGCGGGGACCGGCGCGCAGGTCCTGGGCGCGACGTTCGATGCCGCCGGCTGGGCGCCGAACGGCGAGACCACGGCGGTCGCGACGATCACCGCGCTCGTGGCGATCGCGCGCGATCGCGACGCCCGCTTCGACGGGGTGAAGGAGCTCGCGGTCCAGGAGCTCGCGAAGCTCCCGGGCGAGGCCGCGACGACCGAGCTGCTGAACGTGCTCGCCGATCGCAACGCCTCGCTCCGGCTCAAGGACGCGGTCGTCGCGTTGCTCGTGGCCCGCAAGGATCCGTCGAGCCTGATCGTGCTCGCGCACCAGCTCGACGCGCACGCCGACTACCTCGCGAAGACCGACAACGAGGCGGTCGGCCCGGTCGCGAAGGCGATCGCGGGGCTCGGGGGCGTCCAGCTCGATCCCGCGCACGTCGAGCTCGCGCTCGCGGGGCTCACGTTCCACCTCCAGGCGGCGTCGACGGCCACGCCCGAGCTGGTGCAGCTCATCGCCGCGCTCCACGTCATCGGCGGCGGCCACGAGCTCCCGCTGCTCGACTCGCACCTGCTGCTCTATCACGCGGACGACGAGCTGGCCGCCGACGCGAGCTGGGCGCGCGCCATCGTGGCGGCGCTCGTCGATGGCGGTCCGCCCGAGCGCGAGGTCCTCCGCCAGGTGGCAGCCGATCCGCGGACGAAGGCGGCGCTGGTCGACGCGATCCGCGAATCCGTGTCACGCTGAGCGCCGTGGCACGGTTCCGGATCATCATCTGTCGAGGCCCGGAGTGCGGTGAGCGCCGCGGATCGGCGGCCCTCCACGACGTGTTTCGTGACGCGATCGAAGCGAACGGCGTTCGGGAATCGACCGAGCTCGTCTGGCAGTCGTGCTTCGGTCGCTGTACGCAAGGCCCGAACGTCCTCGTGCGCGAGGTCGTCACACCTCCTCCCAGCACGGGCGCATATGGTGGGGGGCTGTTTGCGACCTTGCCGGGCCCGCGCGGCGTGACAGCTCTGTATAATCGAATGGACGCCTCGCGCGTGGAGCGCGTCGTGGTTGACCACGTCAAACGAGGTGAGATCGTTCGAGAGTTTATCGAGCGACCTGGAATTCACCCGCACGACCCCGTAGCATCTTCGAAACCGTGAAACCGATGCCAGCACCCGCCAACTTGACCATCGCCCTCGGCGCCCTCTCGATCTCGTGGGCTCTCGTCGCATGCAAAGGCGAGACGGTGATCCAAGCGGATCCGCAGACGAAGTCGGACCTCGAGGCCTGCGTCAAGGACAAGGCCGACAAGGACAAGCTCATCAAGACGCTGCAGGACGAGAACGCGACGTTGCTGCGCGAGAAGGGGCAGGGCGGCGGTGGTGAGATCGTCGTGTCCATCGAGGGCACCGCGCTCACGGTCAAGTCGAACAAGACCGGCGGCGGCACGTTCACTCCAGTCGACGACAAGGTCGCAGCGGCCGCCTCGAAGGAGTTCCTCGACGTCGTCGCGAAGTCCCGTGGCGCGATCCAGAAGTGCTACGAGCAGGCGCTCAAGAAGGACGCGTCGATCCAGGCGCGCACCATCACCTTGCGCGTCTCGGCGACGTTCTCGAACGCTGGTGTCTACAAGAGCAGCGCGTTCGATCCGTCGCTCGGTGCCGCGTTCGACGAGTGCATGCGCAC
>JAPLLF010000459.1 GCA_026387715.1 Pseudomonadota bacterium | reverse complement strand
CCCGAGCAGCTCGACGAGCTCGTGGTCTGCGGCTCGACCGGGATCGAGGCGGCGACCCCGCTCGCGCCGCGCGTCCTGGGCATCACGCACGTCGAGAGCGCGCGGCTGGCGCAGCTCGCCGCGTCGATCGCGACGTGGCCGGTCGGGCGGCGCGTCGTCGAGCTGAGCTGCATGCTCCACGTCAACGAGCTCGCCGTCGGCCTCGCGATGCTCGCCGCGGCGCCCCAGCTCGCGGCGGTCGCGCTGTGCGGCACCACGGTCGACTATCACTACCCGCGCTGGACGGCGCGGATCAACCGCACCGAGCTCGCGCTGCGATGGTCCGGCGACGGGCAGACCCACGCCGAGCTCGCCCAGCTCGCGCTCGTCCTCCGTGATCTGCCGATGCACCCGCGCGTCGAGACCGTCACCGTCGTCGCCGCCGGGAAGGTCGCCGCGGTCGCGCTCCCACCGGTCGAGCGCGCCATCCGCCCGATCGTCGCCGCGTGGCCCGGCAGACGGGCGGGCAGCTACAGACCAGGTTGCGATCGCCGTAGGCGTTGTCGACGCGCGACACCGGCGGCCAGTACTTGTGGATCTTGAGCCACGGCGCCGGGTACGCCGCACGCTCGCGCGAGTACGGGCGATCCCACTCGGTGCCCGTCACCACCTCGGCGGTGTGTGGCGCGTTCTTGAGCGGGTTGTTGTCGCGCGGCATCGCGCCGCTCTCGATCATCGCGATCTCGGCGCGGATGGCGAGCATCGCCTCGCAGAACCGGTCGAGCTCGGCCTTCGACTCGCTCTCCGTCGGCTCCACCATCAGCGTGCCCGGCACCGGGAACGACATCGTCGGCGCGTGGAACCCGTAGTCCATGAGCCGCTTCGCGATGTCCTCGGCCTCGATCGCCGACGTCTTCTTGAAGCCGCGGCAGTCCAGGATCAGCTCGTGCGCGACCCGCCCGTTCTGGCCCGTGTAGAGGATCGGATACGCGCCGCCGAGGCGATGCGCGATGTAGTTCGCGCCGAGGATCGCGACCTGCGTCGCACGCCGGAGGCCCTCCTCGCCCATCATCGCGATGTACGCGAACGAGATCGGCAGGATCGACGCGCTGCCCCACGGGGCGGCCGAGACAGGTCCCACGGTCGACGTCGGGGCTTCCTTCGCGAGGGGGTGCCCCGGCAGGAACGGCGCGAGGTGCTTGGCGACCGCGATCGGCCCCATGCCGGGACCGCCGCCGCCGTGCGGGATGCAGAACGTCTTGTGGAGATTGAGGTGACAGACGTCGGCCCCGATCTCGCCCGGCCGCGTCAGCCCGACCTGCGCGTTCATGTTCGCGCCGTCCATGTAGACCTGGCCGCCGTGGCGGTGGACGATCGCGCAGACCTCCTGGATCCCGTCCTCGAACACGCCGTGCGTCGACGGATACGTGACCATGAGCGCGGCGAGCTTGTCGGCGTGCAGCGCGGCCTTGTTCGCGAGATCCGCGAGGTCGATGGTGCCCTCGCTCGTCGACGCGACGACGACGACCTGCATGCCGGCGAGCACCGCCGACGCGGGGTTGGTGCCGTGAGCCGACTGCGGGATCAGGCAGACCGTGCGGTGCGAGGCGCCGTTGGCGCGGTGATAGCCGCGGATCGCGAGGAGCCCGGCGTACTCACCCTGCGCGCCGGAGTTCGGCTGCAGCGACACCGAGGCGAAGCCGGTGATCTCGGCGAGCCAGCTCTCGAGCTGCTCGAACATCGCGCGATAACCGCCCCACTGCTCCGCGGGCGCGAACGGGTGCATGCGTCCGAACTCGGGCCACGTCACCGGGATCATCTCGGTGGTCGCGTTGAGCTTCATCGTGCACGACCCGAGCGGGATCATCGACGTCGTCAGCGACAGGTCCTTCGTCGTCAGGCGATTGAGGTAGCGCAGCAGCTCGTGCTCCGCGTGGTAGCGGTGGAACGTGGGGTGCTCGAGGAACTTCGACGTGCGGGCGTGCTTGTCGAGCGTCGGGAGCTCGATCGAGGCCGCGAGCTCGGCGACCTCGAACGGCAGCTCGGCGTGCTGGGTGGCGAACGCTTCGAGGACGTCGTGGACGTCGGCGTGGCTCGTCGTCTCGTCGCACGACAGGCCGATGCCGTCCTCGTAGCGGCGGAGGTTCAGGCCGCGCTCGAGCGCGCGCGCCATGACGTCGGCCTGCGCGTGCGCGTCGAGATCGATGCGCAGCGTGTCGAAGTACACCCCCGGGCGGACCTTGTAGCCGAGCCTCGCGAGCCCGGCGGCGATCACGGCGGTGAAGCCGCGCACGCGCTGCGCGATCCGCTGGAGGCCGTCGGGGCCGTGATAGACGGCGTACATCGACGCGACGACGGCGAGCAGCACCTGCGCGGTGCAGATGTTCGACAGCGCCTTCTCGCGGCGGATGTGCTGCTCGCGCGTCTGCAGCGCGAGGCGGTAGGCGACCTTGCCGCGCGCATCGCGCGACACGCCGATGATCCGGCCCGGCATCTGGCGACGGAAGTCGTCCTTGCACGCCATGAACGCGGCGTGCGGTCCGCCGAAGCCCATCGGCACGCCGAACCGCTGCGCCGAGCCGATCGCGATGTCCGCGCCCAGCTCGCCCGGCGGCACGAGGAGCGTGAGCGCGAGCAGATCGGTCGCCATCACGACCGCCCCGCCCGCGGCGTGGACCTTCGCGATCAGGTCGCGATGATCGCTCACGCGCCCATCGGTCGTCGGGTACGACAGCAGCACGCCCGCGACGGTCGCGTCGAGCGCGAAGTCCTCGGGCCGCGCGATGCGCAGCTCGATGCCGAGCGGCTCGGCGCGCGTGCGCATCACGGCGATCGTCTGCGGATGCGTCGCGGCGTCGACGCAGAACACGTGGCGCTGGCGGTCGACCCGCTCGACGCACATCAGCACGGCCTCGGCGGCGGCGGTCGCCTCGTCGAGCAGCGACGCGTTCGCCATCGGCAGCGCGGTCAGATCCTCGACCATCGTCTGGAAGTTGACGAGCGCCTCGAGGCGCCCCTGCGAGATCTCGGCCTGGTACGGCGTGTACTGCGTGTACCAGCCCGGATCCTCGAGCACGTTGCGCAGGATCACCGCCGGCGTGATCGTGTCGTAGTAGCCCTGCCCGATGAACGAGCGGAGCACGTGGTTGTCGGCGGCGAGGTTCTTGAGCTCCTCGATGAGCTCGTGCTCGCCGAGCGGCTCGCCGATCTGGAGCTTCTGCTTGAGCCGGATCCCTGCGGGCACGGTGGCGTTCGACAGCTCGTCGAGCGTCGTGTAGCCGAGCGCGGCGAGCATGCTCGCCGTCTCCGGGTCCGTGGGGGCGATGTGGCGACGTGCGAACGTGTCCGAGGGAGAGAGAACGTCGGGATGCACGCTCGGACCCTAGCACTCAGGGTCGGAAGATCGACAGGTAGCGCTCGGGAAAGTCGGCCAGCTCCATCGCCGATCTGCACTCGGGGCACGGCGACGGCGGCGCGATCAGATCGGCGAGCTGCGCGGCGTGCGCGATCGCATCGATCACCGGGATGTCCTCGCGCCCGCACGTGTTGCACACGTACTGCGCGTGAAACGACGCGATGCGCAGCGTGCCGCGCACCTCGGCGAGCAGGTTCATCTGCGTCATCAACACGTCGGCGACGTTCTCGAGGGTCGGGATGCCGTGATCGTGGGTCGGCTCGCGGAGCGCGCGGAGGAACCGGATCCAGTCGCGCATGCCGATCGAGTTGACGAACGTCACCCCGGCGGTGTCGATCACGACCGGGCCGGGTGGCAAGGTCGCGATGATCGGCCCGAGCCCGGCGCTGTCGTCGATCCGACCGACGAGCGTGATCCGCGCGGGTGGGCCCGCGACGACGGTCACGTCGAGCCGCCTCACGGCGCCGTCCCGACGAACGTGTGAAACGACGCGGAGCGACCGAGCTCGGTCGGCTTGTAGCGCACGTCGAGCAGCGCGATCACCTCGGTCATCGCGCGTGGCGCGACGTTGATGACGAACTGGTTGCAGCAGGCATAGGCGAGCGGCAGGCCCATCCCGGCATCGGCGGTGGCGAGCTTGGCGCTCGACGCCAGCCGTCCGGAGATCGTCGCCGGCGCGAGCGTGCCCCAGCGATCGCGCACCTCGATGGCGAGGTAGCGCGCATCGGTCGCCCACCGCACCGTCACGCCCTCGTGGGCCGCGAGCGGGCGCGCTGCATCGCGCGGCTCCGCGCTGCGAAACCGCGCGCCCTTGGCGTCGACCGGCGCGGCGTAGAGCGCGTTCGCGATCAGCTCGTCGGCGATCACGCTGACCAGCGAGCCGACCCGCTCGGGCAAGCCGACCGACACCACGTCGCGCGCGAGCGCCGCGACCGCGGTGTCGCGCTCGCGCGCGTCGGCCAGGACGTAGCTGCGCACCTCGGCGCCCCACGCGACGTACTTCTCGAGGCCGAACGCATCGGCGCGGATGAGCTTCTGCACCGTCGCGAGCAGCTCCTCGGCGAGGATCGGCATCGGGTGCGCGACGATGTGCTGCCAGCCGGCGACGAGCAGCTGATCGACCATGCCGCCGTCCATCGCCTGGCTGCCCTCGCCCGGCACCGCGATCCACGCCTGCGCGGGCAGCTCGTGGAGGGCGGCCTGCGACAGCGCGAGGGCCCCGTCGATCACGACGATCGTGGTCGCGTCGACCGACCGCTTCAGCGCGTCGAGATCGGCGACGACCTCGACCGGACACAACGTCGCACCGACGAGCCGCTGGAGCGCACGCTGCGCCTTGCGATCGGGATGTGCGACGACCAGCTTCTCGCGCGATGTCGCCTGCGGTTGCACGGATTCTCGGGAGCAGTATCGCTCCGATCCGACTGCTTAGTACAGGACTCCGAGCGTCACCGAACCACCCATCGACCGATCCGCCGCGCCGAACACGTCCTTGGTGTTCGGATCACCGTCGCGGTTGTTGGCCTTCGCGCCGGCGCCCTTGGTGAACGTGAATCCGATCTGCGAGAACTCCCCGGTCACACGGACCGCGAACCGGTTGGAGATAATGAAGTCGAGTCCACCCATCGCCGAGACGCCGAACACCTTGGCCTGACCGTACTGGTCGCCCTTGGTGATCGCGCCGGCATCCGAGATCAGCATGCCGCGGCCACCGGCGACGAGCGCGACGGGCTTGGCGAACGGGATGCGGACGTTAACCACCGGCTGGACCATCGAGTACTCGGTGTCGGGCATGTCGAGGACGACGCCCATCAGGGTCGACGTGTCGGCCTTGAACTGCTGCTTGGCGTAGTTGATGCCGACCGATACCGTCGGCGACAGATCCGACCTGGTGAACGCGAAGCGATAGCCGACGCCGATCGCCCAGCGCTGCTGGTTCGCCTTGGCGGCGACGATGTGATTCGGATCGAGGGGATCGCGCGTCTGGAGCGTCAGCGAGATCGTCTTGTCGAAGTCGCCCCACAGGCCGAGCCCCGCGGCGGGGCTCCGGGGGTTGGAGAACGCGAACGGGTACAGCTCGACGGCGACGCGCGCGCCGGGGACCAGCGAGTTCGGGACGTCCTTCGGAGCCTGATCGTACTGGCGCGCGTTGAAGTCGAGGACGCGCGACGCGGCCGAGATGCCGGCGTCGACGCGGACGGCTGCGCGGCTCGCCGCGTGCGGACTGGGGGCGAGCTCGCTCCCAGGCTCCTCCTCCGACGACTCCTCGACCTCGTCATCCTCGTCGCGGGCGGTGCGCTTCTTCTTCGCCTTCGACTTCGGCAGCGGGCTGTCGTCCTCGTCGCCCTCGGCGAGCTTCTTCTTGCGCTTCGGCTCGTCGGCCTCGTCGTCGCCGCCGCCGCCGCCGCCGGTCTTGTGCTTGACCTTCTTGGGCTCGTCGACCGGCTCGTCGTCGCTCCCCTTCTTCTTGTGCTTCGGCTTCGGCTGCTCGTCCTCGTCCTCG
>JAPLLF010000023.1 GCA_026387715.1 Pseudomonadota bacterium | reverse complement strand
GTCGACGTCGTAGCGACCGACGTCGGGCAACTCGGTCGACGCGAGGGCGGGCGCAGTGGGGAGCTTGCCGAGCCCCGACAGCTGGCGCACGACCTTGTTCGCCAGCTTGTTGAGGACCGTGTTGCCGGTCATCAGGGTGTGGTGATCCATGCCGCGCGCGAACAGGAAGTCGAACGCGCCGAGCAGGTCGACCTCGGTGGACGGGAACGCGTTCTGGCCGCTCACCTCGGTGCCCGCACGGCACGGCGTCTGGCATGCGCGCAGGTTCGGGATGCCGTCGACTCGACCGAGGCAGCCGCTGCAGTGGCCCTCGAGACAGAAGAACGAACGCGGCCGGTGGTACTTCAGCGAGCGGGACATCACGAGCCCCGCGCGGCCGGCGAGCGCGGCCGCCGCGATGCTCTCACGTTCGTACGCGCGAACCCGGGCGTCGCTGATGCGGACTTCGACCTCGCCACCTCGCGCGGCATGGTCCGCAGGCAGTCGCCTCGACACGTCCGAGAGATAGCATGCACGTCGAGATCGACCTCCCTACATGTACAGGAATCTCTGCCACTTCGTTGCGAGAAGGTTTGGTAGTGGGATAGGTTTGCGCCGAAAGGTCAGGGGAATCCCGAATGGCGACTCCAACGAGGCCGTGCCCGTATTGCGGCGCGGCAGTGCTGATGAATGCTCCCGCTTGCGGGACTTGTGGTCGTCCGATGCCACCGATGCAAGGTGCACCGGCGGCTCAGCCTGCGAAGACGATGTTCGGCTATGCCGCGCCGGTGATCCCGCAGGGAGTGCCGCAGCAGCCGCCGCAGCAGCAGGCGCCGCGACCGGGTGGGCCGCCGCAGCAGCAAGGCTACCCGCCGCCGGGGCAGCAGCCGGGCTATCCGCAGCAGCCACCGCAGCAGCAGGGCTATCCGCAGCCCGGCCAGCCGCAACCGGGCTATCCGCAGCCGGAGCAGCCGCAGCAACCGGGCTATCCGGCACCGCAGGCGAATCCGTACGACCAGCCCCCGCAGGCGAACCCGTACGGCCAGCCGCAACAGCCCGCGCCGCAGGCCAATCCCTACGGTCAACCGCAGCAGCCCGCGCCACAGGCGAACCCCTACGGTCAGCCGCAGCAGCCCGCGCCGCAGGCGAACCCGTATGGTCAGCCGCAGTGTCAGCAGCCGGGGTATCCCCCCGCGCAGCCGGCCCCGCAGGCGAATCCGTACGGGCAGCCGCAGCAGCCCCCGCAGGCCAACCCCTACGGGCAGGCGCAGCCCGGGTACCCGCAGCAGCAGGCCGGTTTCGGCGTGCCGCAGCAGGATCTGCCGGGACCGCTCGACGACATCGCACGCAAGCTGCCGGGCTCGGCGCCGGGGACCATCCTCGGCATCCCGGTCTCCAAGCTGCGTGACGTCGCCCTGCAGAAGAAGGTCCTGTTCCTCGCCGGGGTCGCGCTCGTCGCGTCGATCCTCGTGCCGTACTCGATCTCGCCGATGTCGTTCTCGTGGAGCCATGGCTTCGGCAGCTTCATCTGGCCGATCATCGCCGGTGCCGCGTACCTCCTCCTGACCGTCGCCCCCGCCGACATGCGGCAGAAGGTTCCGCCGGTGGTCCTTCACTGGTTGCCGTTCGGGGTGTCGTACACCGGCGTCTTCCTCTCCTCGCTCGGCGCCGCCTCCCTCGTGTATTCGGCGATGAACAGCGGGTTGGGTGCGCTCGGCGCGCTCAACGTCGGCAACGTGACATCGGCGGAGGACGCCATCAAGATGGCCGCCGCGGCGCAAGCCATGGCGAACCACGCGAGCGCCGGGCTCGGCGTGTTCACGACGATGGGGCACCCGCTCTACGTGCTCGGCTATGCGACGCTCGTGTTCGGCCTGCTGGCGCGCATCGCGCAACCGCAGGACCAGATCGCACGCATCGTGATCGCGGTCGGCGCCGGGATGCTCGTGATCCCGATGCTCAGCGGTCTCGGCTACGCGTTCAGCTTCGGCGGCGGCTTCATCATGATCATCCACAACCTGTTGTGGCTGCTCGTCATGCTGCTCGGCGTGTTCTGCATCCTGTTCGTCGTTCCTCCGCAGAAGCTGCCTCCGGCCCTGCAAGCGGTCGATGCGTTCGGTCCGATCATCGCCGCCGTGCTCATCGCCTGGCTCCCGCTCCAGCAGGTGCTGTTCCTCCTCCACGGCATCATCTACAACCACACGTTGATCGGCTCGCTGCTGTCGATGGCGCACGGCCTGCTCGAGCTCATCGCGTACTTCGGCGTGCTGATGATGACCGCACCGGCCGCCTACGAGGAAGCCAAGCGGATGTTCTCCAAGTCCGGTGGCGCCTCACCACCCCCGCAGGGCGGCGGCTATCCTCCGCAAGGCGGCGGCTATCCTCCGCAAGGTGGTGGCTATCCTCCGCAAGGTGGCGGGTTCCCGCCGCAAGGTGGCGGCTATCCTCCTCAGGGTGGCGGCTACCCGCAGCAGGGCGGCGGCGGCGGCGGCTGGCAACAGTAGCTGACCAAGCGACCGTTCGACGGACCTGATGCACGGCCCCGGAACTCTCCGGGGCCGTTGCTGCTTTCGGTGTTATCGTCGGCCCCATGAGGTGGATCCTGGCGCTCGCCTTCGTCGCTGCATGCGGCAGTTCGTCCCTCAAACACGCGGGCGAGTCGTGCGTCGCGTCGTCCGAGTGCGACAACGGCCTGCTCTGCGATTTCGGCGGGCACGTCTGCGCGAACACGGGCAGCCTCGACGCGTTCACGCCGCCACCGGACGGTGGTCCGATCGATGCCTCTCCGGTCGACGGTCGGCCGATCGATGCGCGCATGATCGACGCAGCGATCGACGCGGCCCCCGACGCTCCCCCCGACGCCCCGTAGGTTTCTGCGATGGCCAAGGAGCGCGGTCTCGAGTTCAAGGTTGGCCTGCTGATCCTGATCGCGGGCGCGATCCTCGTCGGCTTCATCTTCGTGCTCGGCAACTTCTCGTTCGGCTCGGGCTTCGAGCTCAAGGTCGACTACGCGTACGTCGGCAGCTTGCAGGTCGGGGCGCCGGTCAAGGTCTCCGGCATCAAGGTCGGCAAGGTGACGAACGTCGAGTTCTTCGGTGGGCGCGAGGATGCGGCGATCAAGCAGCGCGTCCAGGTGCGCGTCACCGCCTGGATCGAGGATCGCGCGCAGGACTCGATCCGCCAGGACGCCGAGTTCTTCATCAACACCGCCGGCGTGCTCGGCGAGCAGTACCTCGAGATCGTGCCGGGCCACGACTGGGCTCACCCCGCGATCGCCGCCAGCTCCGTCGTCCACGACGCCCGCGTCCACGATCCGCCCCGCACCGATCTCGTGGTCGCGCGGCTCTACGAGGTGCTCGACGGCGTGTCGGCGGTGCTCCGCGATGATCGCCAGGCGATCGCGTCGCTGCTGTCCAACGGCGCGAGCGCCGTGGCCGAGGTCAACGACCTGCTCGTGAAGAACCGCGCGGCGATCGGCGAGCTGATCGGCAACGGCGCCGATCTCGCGAAGGAAGCCCGGACGACGCTCGTGAAGGTCAACGCCGGGCTCGGCGATGGGCGGCCGCTCGCGACGCTGGTCGCCGATGCCGATGCGACCATCAACACCGCGCGCGGCACGATGACGGCGCTGACGCCGTCGGCGACGGCGCTGATGAGCGACGCCACGCGCGTGACGGGGCTCATCACCGAGCAGCGCATCGACAAGGCGATCAACGCCGCCGACAAGGCCGCGACCGCGGCGGGGCAGGCGGGTGGGTTGATCGACAACGTGAATGGCCTCGTCACCGACCTGCGCAACGGCAAGGGCACCGCGGGCGCGCTGCTGTCGCGCGACGAGCTGTACAGCGATCTCCGCGAGCTGATCCGCGACCTCAAGCGGAATCCGTGGAAGTTCTTCTGGAAGGAATGACGGCAAGAGACATGAGTGCGAGCCGTGCTGGCGCTCGATGACCGACTGACCCGGCGGGTCGGGATGGTGACGATCGTCGTCGGGATCGTGGCGATCGTGTTCACGATCGCGATCGCACCCGGGCTCGCGTATCGCGATGCCCGGCGCATCCGGGTCGCGTTCCACCACGCGGGCGGGTTGCACGAGGGCGCGCCGCTCGTCGTCGCTGGTCGCGAGGTCGGCGTCGTCGAGTCGATCGCGACGGTCACGACGGCCACCGGCGGCGTCGTGGCGACGGTCGCGATCGCGGCCGAGGTCGCCGGGGACATCTCGCGCGGCGGCGACGTGTTCGTGGCGTCGCGCGGCCCGCTCGGCGACAAGTACCTCGAGCTGGGCGCGGCTCCCGAGGCGGGACATCCCTACGTCGAGGGCGAGCTCGTGGTGGGGCGCGACCCGCCGCAGATGGATCGGGTGATGCAAAGGACCTGGGCGGATCTCGTGCTCGCGAAGTCGTTCGTCGACGAGCTTCGCCCGGGGTGGCAGGCGTTCGCCGCGCAGGTCGTCGCGCTCCGCGACAACCTCGACGCGGCGCGCCCCTCGACCCTGCGCGGCGGCGAGCTCGGGGTGCAGCTCGACGCGTTCGCGGCCGAGCTGCGGCAGCTGCGCGACGGGGCGCTCGGTGGCCCCGAC
>JAPLLF010000820.1 GCA_026387715.1 Pseudomonadota bacterium | reverse complement strand
TCCACAACCCCGCCGACACCCGCGACTGGAGCACCTCACCCGGCGAGGCCGGCGCCAAGCGCGGCACCAGCGATCGCTTCGTGCTCGTGTTCAAGAAGCCGACCGACACGACAGCGGGTACGGCGACCGGCTCGGGCTCCGCGGCGGGCTCCGACGACGGCGTGCCTTCGACGCACTGAGGGCCCGAGCACGAAACGACCGACGCGTTCGACCCGGGGCGCGGGCCCACACGCGGCGTTCGCGGGTGGCTGCGCCGCGGCCGTCAGCCCGTGAGGGCGACGAGGCGGAGGATGTTGTACGTCAGGGCGAACAGGCAGGCCCCGGTGGTGACCTTGCCGAGGCCTCGGAGCATGGTCGTCGACAGGCCGCGGTGAGCCTTGCCATCGGCGTTGACGGTCTCGGCGGTGGCTGCGCGCTGCTTGTAGATCTGCTTGGCAAGGTCGGTGGCCATGCGCGCTCGCCAGGCGGCGACCGCCGGGCTGTCGCCGTCCTTGGCTGCGCGATCTTGGGCGTGGCCTCGCCCTGATCGCTGCCGCGATTGGACACGCTGATCCCGACGAGGGCGCGCGCGGCGTCGGTGGTGGTGGCGAACTGGATGTTGAAGGCCGGCCGGAATCCGCCGTCGGGCATCTTCATCACGCGGGCGTCCGGATCGGTCGTGGACACCCGCGGCGTCTTGTCCTTGGACCCACTCTTCTGCTTGGTCGCAGCGACCGCGGGGAGTTCGGCGAGCGCCTGCTCGAGCCGCGCGAGGCGGTCCTCGGCGGCGCGACGGATCGCCGCGGCGCGACGGGCGGCGTGCTCGGCGCTCGCGTCGCGCGTGACCTCGGCGAGGTGCGCGCGGGCCTGGGCCATGAGCGTCGCCAGCGTCTCGCCGCGCCGGAATGAGGCCGCGCCGGCGCTCGCTCGCTCGCGCGCACGCGCGTGCCGTCCTGCGCGACCCGCTGCAGCGAGATCAGATCGCGTTGCATCAGGCGGCCCAGGACCTGCGTCACCAGCTGATCGAACACCGCACCCTCCTCGCTGCGGAAATCGTTGAGCCGGTGATAGCCCACCTCGACGCCGCCGCAGATCCACCGATACGCGGCGTGCAACTCGACGAGGTCGGCGAGTTCGCGCCCGCTGCCGACGCCGTCGCTGGTGGCGTAGATCCACAGGCTGAGCAGGATCTTCGGATCGATCGGCGGCGTGCCGGCGGTCTCGCCACGTGCGCGCACCTGCCCGTAGAGGCCGCGTAGATCGAGCCGCTCGACGACCGCGACGATCGCGCGCGCCGGATGCGCCGCGGGTAGCGCGGCGTCGAGATCGACGCGGCCCCACCCGAGTTGCGCGCGGTTGGCGCAGCGCCGGCGGCGGCCGCGCTCGGGGTCGATGGCGCAACTCGGCCCGTCGTCGTCGATCACGACCTCGTCGAAGAGCGTCCGCTGCACGTCGGTCACGCCGGCCCCGCGCGCCGCTTCCAGCCTTCCCGACACAGCCAGGTCTGGGCGGTCGGCAGGATGAGCTCATGCGCGTCGAACAGCGCCGCGGACGCCGACGAATACGGATCGACGTAGCCCGCCGGGTACGTCTCGCCCCGGGCCGCGGCGTGCTGGCGTGCGTTGTCGCGGATGTATCGCAGCGCGTGGCGGACCTCGGTCGGCGTGCGCAAGACGTGTGCGTGATAGCGGTCGGCAACGACCTTGCCGGTGCGCTTCATCATGCGGTTGAGCCCCTTGGCCAGGCGCACCGACAGGCCCTTGCAGGCCCGCGCCAGCGCGCTCCGG
>JAPLLF010000932.1:26732-28018 GCA_026387715.1 Pseudomonadota bacterium | reverse complement strand
GATCGTCGGCGGTGGGCTCAGCGGGGTCGCGGTCGCGATCCACCTGCTCCGCCGCGGCGCGGCGGACCTCCGGATCACGATCGTCGAGCGTGGCCCGTGGCTCGGGCGTGGCGTCGCCTACGGCTGCGACAGCGAGGTGTTCCGGCTCAACGTGCCGGCGTCGCGGATGAGCGTCGACCCAGCCAAGCCCGACGACTTCGTGCGGTGGGCCGGCGTCGAGGCGACGCCCACGGCGTTCCTGCCGCGGACGCTCTACGGGCGCTACGTCGTCGAGCGCTTTCGCGAGGCGCTGCGCGCGAGCCCGGCCAAGCTCCGCATCGTGCGTGGTGAGGTCACCGAGGTGGACGCCACGGCGGTGCGCCTGGTCGACGGGACGGTCGTCCCCGCCGAGGTCGTCGTGCTCGCGACCGGGCTCGCCCCGCGCCTCGTCCCATCGATGCTCGCCGCCGATCCGCGGATCATCGACGCGTGGGACGAGTGCGCGCTCGCCGCCCTGCCACGCACCGGCCGGCTCTTGATCCTCGGTTCGGGCCTGACCGCGCTCGACGTGATCGGGTTCCTCGCGGTCCACGACTTTCGCGGCACCGCGTCGATCGTGTCGCGCCGCGGCCTCCTGCCGCGACCGCACGCCGGGCCGGGCGGCACCGTGGTCCCGCTCGACGAGGCGCTCGTCGCCGATGCGCCCCGCGACCTGCGCGGACTCATCCGCTGGGGACGCGCGGTGGTCGAGAGCACCACCGCGCGCGGCGCGCCGTGGCAGCTCGGCATCGACGCGATCCGTCCCCACTTCACCCGGCTGTGGCGAACGCTGCCACCCGCCGACCGCGCCCGGTTCGTGCGCTCCGTGCGCCCCTACTGGGACGTGCTGCGTCACCGGGCTCCGCTCGACACCCACGCGCTCGTCGAGCGCTGGCGCCGGGAGGGTCGTCTCGAGCAAGTCGCCGGCAGCCTGGCGCGCTGCCAGCCGACCGCCGCCGAGCTCGACTGCGAGCTCCGGCTCGCGGGCGGCGCGGCCTCGCGCCGGAGCTACGACGCGATCGTGCGCTGCATCGGACCGGCGCTCGACCGCGCCGACGCCGACGCGCCGGTGATCCACGACCTCATCGCGCACGGCGGCGCCGCGGCGGATCCCGCCGGGCTCGGCATCGTCACCGACGAGGTCGGCCGCGTGATCGGGCGCGACGGCGTGCCGTCCGATCGGATGTTCGCGCTCGGCGCGCTCCGCCGCGCGTCGAGCTGGGAGACCACCGCGGTGCCCGAGATCGCGGTGCACGCGCTCGCGCTCG
>JAPLLF010000932.1:0-26717 GCA_026387715.1 Pseudomonadota bacterium | reverse complement strand
GGCTACCACGGCGGTGCCCGAGTTCGCGGCGCATGCGCTCGCGCTCGCGCAGCGCCTGATTCCCTGAACGTCACTTGCGACGGGTGGCGCAGCTGCGCTGCTGCACCGCGCGCAACTCGACGGCCTTGTCCTTCCAGCTCGGGTCGGTCGGCTCTTCACCCGCCCGCCGGTCCGCGATCGTCGCGGCCTGCGCGTACGCGGCGGCGGCCGCGTCACGATCTCCCTGGCTGGCCAGGACGTCGCCGATGCTCTCGTGGGCCAGGATCACGGCCCAGACATCCTTCGACACGACATCGCCCGGTCGCTGCCCGAGCGTCTGCTCCGCGCTGCTCAACGCCGCGCGGAACCAGCGCAGCGCGCCCGCGCCATCGTGCTGGAGCTCGCGAACCCTGCCGAGTCCGGAGTAGACGAACACGAGGTCCTGCTGGGACCTCGCCGTGTTCGGGTCCTTGGCGACGAGCTTCTCCGCGATCGCGCGCGCTACCTCGTACTCCTGGAGCGCCGGTGCGAGCTGGTCGGTCGCCTCGAGCATGGTCGCGACCTTGGTGTAGCTGACCATCAGATCGCGCTGCCAGTCGCTGTTGGAAGGATCCTTGGCCGTCAGCCGGAGGCGGATCGCCTTCGCCGCCTGGTACGAGGCGAGCGCGGCGGTCGCCGTGGTGGGCTGCGCGAGGGCGTCCCCGATGCGGGTGTGGCTCACCGACAGCTCGCGGAGCCAGATCGTGTTCTCGGGATCGTGCAGCGTCAGCGTCAGGACCACCTCCTGCGATGATCGATACATTGCGAGCGCGCCGTAGACGTCGTCCCGCCTCGCCAGCAGGTCGCCGACCTTCAAGTACCCCATCATGAGCCCGGCCTGGAGCGTCGCGTCGTCGGGGGACCTCGCGACCCGCGCGGTGTCGAGGGCGAGCGCGGCGCGATACTCGACGAGCGCGCCCGCGAACTCGCCCTGCGCGATCAAGGTGTCACCCAGCTCGTCGTGACAGCGGGTCAGCAGATCCTGAGCGGTGTGCCCGTCGTCCGAGGCGCCGAGCTCGACGGCGGCCGCGAGCGCGGTGCGCAGCGTCGCGACCGCGGCGGACAGCTGTCCCTGCGCCCGCTGGATCTCGCCGATCGCCACGTCCACGAGCACGCCCTGCCGTCGCCACGTCGGATCCGAGGTCCCAGAAACGTTGCGCGCCACGATCGCGCGCGCTTGTTGATACGTCGCGATCGCCGCCGCCGTCTGGCCCTGCGCTTCCTGGACCTTGCCGAGCGCGATCTCGGTCTCGACGAGCTCGACCTGCAGCGCGGGATCGCCCGGCGCGCCCTCGACCAGCGCGATCACCGCCTGATACTCGCGCAACGCCGCCGACGAGTCGCCCTTGCTCGACAGCACGTCTCCCAGGTTGCGGCGGGCCCGCGCGCGCTTGCGGAGCTCGTCGGGGCTGTGCGCGTCGGTGCGGCCGTCGTAGTGGCCCTTCATCGTCTGCGCGACATCGCCGAGCAGGTCGAGCCGACCGATCGGCTGCAGCTTGGCGTACAGCTGGAAGAGCATGAAGTCGATCAACCGCTCGGCCTCGGCCCCGCGCCGCTCGGCCTCGACGTGGTGGTGTTCGGCGAGCTCGAGCGCGGTGCGCACGCGCTGCTCCTCGCGCACGATCCGGCGCACGCTGACGACCGCGCCGCCAACGAGCACGACGACCGCGATCAGCGCGACTGCCACGGTCGTGCGCCGCCGGGCGATCCAGCGGCGGACCAGCTCCCAGGGCGTGTAGTGGTGCGCCGCCACGAGCTGGCCGTTCTGGAACCGCTTGAGCTCGGCGCCGAGCTCCGCGGCGGACGCATAGCGATCGGCGGGCTCGGTCGCCATCGCGCGCGCGACGATCGCGAGCAGGTCGGCGGGGATCCCCGGCGCCTGTTCGCCGAGCGACGGCGGGGGCCCGTCGATCACGGCGGCCAGCACCTCGACCGCGCGCCCGCGATACGGCGGCACGCCCGCGAGCACGTGGTAGAGCACCGCGCCGAGCGCGTAGACATCGGCGCGCTCGTCGACGTCGGCGCCGCGGGCCTGCTCGGGTGGCATGTACGCCGGGGTCCCGATCACGTCGCCCGCGACGGTGTCGAGCGCGCTGCTCGACGGGACGCTCGGCGGCGACGTCGGGTCCGCGCTGGCGGCGCGGAGGTCCTTGGCGAGGCCCCAGTCGATCACGACGGTCTCGCCGAAATCTCCGACCATGATGTTGGCGGGCTTGAGGTCGCGGTGGATGACGCCTTGCGAGTGCGCGTAGGCCAGCGCGTCCACCGCCGCGATCGCGTGCGGCACCAGCGCGATCCGATCGTCGACGGTGAGACACCGCGCGATCCGGACCTCGAGCGACTCGCCGCTGACCAGCCGCATGATGTAGACCGGCTCCCCGGTGGGCCACACGCCCCCATCGTGGATGCTGACGATCCCCGGGTGCTGGAGCCGCGACGTCAGCGTGAGCTCGCGATGGAACCTCGCTTCGAGGTCCGGCGCGTCGACCAGCAGCTCCTTGATCGCGACCGTCCGACCGAGGGCCCGATCCTCGGCCACCGAGATCCGCCCCATGCCGCCGCGGGCCAGCTCGCGGACGCTCACGTAGCGCGTCCGATCGACGATCGCGAGCGTTCGTTCCGGATCGCCGACGCGGCGGGCGCCGCTGCTCGTGGCCACCGCGGTGTCGTCGCTCCCCGATGAGGGGGTGCGGATCGTCGACGCGCCGATGGCCGTCACGCCAGGCACGCCGAGACCGGCAGCGGTGCGACGATCGTCGCTCACGTGAGGGGGCTCCGTGCCGAGGGCGCCATGACCGCGCTCAATGTACCGCACCGCACGCGACGACACCCGTGTCAGAAGTCGCGCCACTCGTCGGCGAGGTCCTCGTGCGCGAGCTTCGTGTAGCGCGCGACCGCCTCGAAGGTCTCCACGATGGTCTCGGCCTCGATCGTATGGAGGTGCTCGGCGAACCGGTTGAAGCCGGTGATGCAGCGCCGGAGCACCGCGCGCTGGGCCGGCGCGTCGGCTGCCTGGCCGAGCGCGAGGATCGCCGCGGCGCAGCGATCGATGAGCGCCTCGGACCGCGCGACGAGCTTCGCTTCGACGTAGCCATCCCAGCTCGCGAAGTGAGGGCGGCCGACGAGCTCGCGCAGCCCGGCGTGCCAGTCGCGGCGACGCGGCGGCAGTGCCCGATGCGGTCGCTGGTCCGGCGGCGGCGGCTCCGGGTCCGGTTCCTCGAGCGGATCCGGAATCACGTGCTGGTAGCCGATCAAGCCGACCGGGTGCAGCCAGGAGAAGCGGCGCTTCAGCGCGTGCTGGATCGTCTTGTCGAGGATGTGGTTGCCGTTGACGTTGAGGACCTGCAGCGCAGCCGCCCTGGGCCACCGCGCGAGGGCGGCGCCGCCCGCGTTGCCGATGCCGCAGAACTCGAGCCCGAGCGATCGAAGCCGGCGCAACGTGGTGAGCCCGGCGACGCCGGCATCGCCGAGGTGGCTGCTCTGGAGCTCCAGCCTCTCGAGGTTCGCGAGCTTGCCCAGGGTGGCGGCCGCGGCCCCGAGTGGCGCGCTGGTGATCGTCAGGACGCGCAACCGACGCGCCCTGGCGATCGCATCGCAGTGCGCCGCGCCGGCGGTCCGCGCGTGGCCGAGCACCAGCTCGTCGAGCCTGGGGTTCGCCGCGAGCAGCGTGCCCAGCCCGATGGCATCGGGCGTCTCCCAGAAGCCGACCATGGCGACGTGGGGCACCTTCGCGAGCTGCGCCAGGCGCGCCGCGTCGTGGGGGCACTCGGTGACCTCGAGGCGCTCGAGCCGCGACGCGAGCCGCGCGAGCGTCGTGAGGCCCTTCGCCGTGACACCCGCGAGCGAGAGCCGCAGCGTGGCCAGCGTGGTCTTGCGGCTCGCGAGCGCCGTGATGGCCGCGTCGCCGAGGCTGGGCTCGAGATCGTAGAGCACGAGCGAGCGCAGCCGCGGATATACCGGCGAGCGGACGATCACGTCGACGCTGGCCGCGGTGAACCCGTAGGTGTCGAGGGCGAGCGAGCGCAGGTGCGGCAGCGGGGTCGCGAGGATCTGCGCGAGCGCCCGGCGATCCGGCGCGGTGCCACCGATCGAGATCGAGAGTCGCTCGAGCCGCGGCCACGAGGCCCGCGCGAACTTCGCCGCGTGCTCGCCGCCGATCGCGACGCGCGTCACCCCGCGCGTGTTCGGCGACGCGAAGAACCGATCCCACGCGGCCGGGGGCGCGCCGCCGCCGAGCGCGATGTCGTCGAGCCGCTGCAGCGCGGGCACGTCGAACAGGGACCGGATCGTGGCGGGCGTGAGGCGGCTCGCGAAGTTGAGGTCGAGGGTCTCGAGCTTCGGCGCGAGCTCGAGCACGCGCGCGAGCTGGGCGGCCGACTCGACCATCACCGTGGCCTGGACGACCTCGCCGCGGCGGAACGTCACGTGGCTGGCGTCGAGCCTCCGCTGGGCCCGGGCGAGCGCCGCGCGAGGATCAGCCTTCATGAGGAGCCCATCAGACCACGTCGTGCCCCATGGACACCCCAACCGCGCCGGATCCAGCGACACTCTTGCCAGATGAAGCTCGCCCTCGCGCCCCTGATCCTCGCCGCGCTCGCGGGCCCCGCCGTCGCGCGGCCCGCGCCCGATCCCGCCAAGACCTACGCGATCACGCTCGACCCGCTCGACGCGACCGTCGGCCCGGCCGACGCGAAGGTCACGATCATCGAGGCCTCCGACTACGCGTGTCCGTACTGCGAGCGGATCCGCCCGACGATGGCGAAGCTCCGCGCGAAGTACGGCAAGGACCTCCGCATCGTCTACAAGCAGCTCGTCGTGCACCCGACGACGGCGACGGCGAGCGCGCTCGCCGCCTGCGCCGCGGCCAAGCAGCACAAGTTCGCCGCGATGGATGAGGCCCTGTGGCAGGCCTACCAGGCGCGGACCTTCGACACCGACGACACCAGCGACCCGAACCGGCCGGTCAAATGCTGGGACTCCCCCGCTGGATGTCCGTTCGTCAACGCGGCCGCCAAGCAGGCGGGCGTGAACGTGACCAGGCTCCAGGCGGACATGCCGGCGTGCCTGGCGAACGTCGAGGGCGCGCGCAAGCTGATGGCGAGGTTCAGCGTCTCGGCGATCCCGACGGTCTTCATCAACGGGCGGTTCCTCCAGGGCGCGCAGCCACTCGAGACCTTCGAGCAGCTCGTCGACGAGGAGCTCGCCAAGGCGACCACGCGGATCACGCAGGGCGCCAAGCCGGCGACCTACTACCAGCAGTGGGTCATCGACCAGGGCGAGACGCAGCTCGATCCGGCGACCACCGCACCACCGAGCGCCCCCCCGCCGCCGCTCCCCCACCGACGCGTCGAGCCCGACGCCGACAAGACCTACGCGATCAAGGTCGACGCCGACGACGCGACGCTCGGCCCGGCCGACGCCAAGATCACGATGATCCTGGCGTGCGACTACGCCTCGCCGTACTGCGAGAAGGTGCGTGACACGATCGCGAAGCTCCGGACCAAGTACGGCAAGGACCTGCGGCTCGTCGCCAAGCAGCTCGTCGTCCATCCGCGCAACACGATGGCGAGCGCGCTCGCCGCGTGCGCGGCCAACAGGCAGGGCAAGTTCGCCGCGATGGACGCGCTGCTGTGGGATGCGTACAAGGCCCGCGCGTTCGACCTGTCGGACGAGGGCAACGTGAAGTGCTGGGAGGCCGCGGGCACCGGCTGTACGAACGTGACCGCCGCGGCGCAGGCCGCGAAGCTCGATCTCGCGAGGTTCAAGACCGACATGATCGCGTGCCAGGCGAGCGTGGCCACGTCGATGACCGACCTCGCCGCGTTCAACGTCGCTGCGACTCCCAGCTTCTTCATCAACGGTCGGTTCCTCTCCGGCGCCCAGCCGCAGGAGGTGTTCGAGCGCCTGATCGACGAGGAGCTCGCGAAGGCCACCACGCGGATCAAGCAGGGCACCAGGCCGGCGGCGTACTACCAGAAGTGGATCGTCGAGCAGGGGCTCACGAAGTAGGCGGCCGTGACTCCAGCCCACGGCATCTCGGTCGCGCTGCTCCGGCCGCTCGCCGAGCTGCTCGGGCGGCTCGAGGTCGATCCCGTCGCCTTCCTCGCGACGCTCGGGGTCGACGACACGATGGCCCCGAACACCTATGTCGAGGCCGGGCGCGTCGATCACGAGCTGGCCACGATCGCCGAACGCCGTGGCGATCCGGCGTTCGCGTTGACCCTCGCCCAGGCCGCCTCGGTTCGCCCGCTCGGGTTGTTCGGACACATGGTCTGGCTCAGCGGCAACGTGCGCGACGCGCTGACCCGGGCGATCAAGTTCTACGGCATGGTCACGCGCCGGACGACGCTCACCCTCGACGAGCCCGGCGGACCGATCGCGACGCTCCACCAGCACCCGGTGACCAAGCACCTGCCTCGCGGGCGGATCCTCACCGAGTTCCCGTTCGCGTCCCTCGCCTTGCGCGCACGGGAGGCCACCGGTGGCGTGTTCGCGCTGCGTGCGGTCCGGTTCGCGCACCCCGGCGAGGCCACCGCCGTCTACGCGGCCGTGTTTCGCGCCCCGGTCACGTTCGCGGCGCGTGCCGATGCCCTCGAGCTCGACGCGTCGCAGCTCGACCTCCGGCTGAACAGCGCCGATCCGATCACCTCGGCGGCGCTCGAGGCGCGGGTCGCGCAGCTGACCGCGGCCCCCGACCACGGCTCGTTCATCGATCAGGTGCGGCGCTCCGCGGCCGTGAACCTCGCGGAGCCGACCTCGCTCGCCACGATCGCCGGCCGCCTCGGGATCAGCACGCGCACGCTCCGCCGACACCTCGAACACCAGGGCCAGACGCTGCGTGGCGTGATCGACGACGTGCGTCGCGCGCACGCCGATCAGCTGCTGGACGCCGGCGTCGCCGTGAAGGAGATCGCCTTCGCGCTCGGGTTCTCCGAGCCGAGCGCCTTCAGCCGCGCCTACAAGCGCTGGACTGGCAAGGCTCCCCGAGGCTAGCCGACGAGGCCAGCGGTCACCGCGGTCACCGGTTTGGCCGCGCGCGGTCATGGTCGAGTCCGACCCGAGCGTGTCAGCTACGCCCATGCGCTCCTCGCTCTCGCTCGTACTCGTTCTCGCTGCCTGTGGCAGCACGCCCGCCACCGATCCAGCCACGACCGCACCGGACGCTCCGACCGCGTCGCAGGCGACCGCGGCGATCCCCGCGCCCACGGGCACCTGCCCCGCGATCGTCGATGGTGACGTCACCTTCGCCCCGGCAGGCATTCCGCCGCGCAAGGTGAAGCTCACGCTCGATGCCGGGGCGGCCTCCGATCGCGGCGAGCTCCTGATCTACTGGCACGCGACCGGCAGCTCACCGCTGGAGGCCGCGTACTCGCTCGGTGCCGTTGAGGCGACCATCACGAGCGCCGGTGGGATCGTGGCGGCGCCGTACGCGGATCCCGCCGCGGGTCAATTCGAGTGGTTCATCGTCAACCAGAGCCCGAAGCTCGATGACTTCGTGCTCGCCGACGAGATCGCCGCGTGCCTCACCGCCGCGCATCGCATCGATCCCGACCACATCCACAGCATGGGCATGAGCGCCGGCGCGCTCCAGACGACCGCCCTCAGCTTCGTGCGGTCGGCCTACGTCGCGAGCGTGGTGACGTTCTCCGGCGGCCTGCCGGACGGCTTCGATCCACCGATTCAGAACCCCGACAACAAGTTCGCCGCGCTGATCTTCGATGGTGGCGCGACCGACAACGTGTTCGGCGTCGACTTCAAGGCGGCGAGCGAGCGCTACCAGACGACTCTCGACGCCAGCGGTCACTTCGCCGCGATCTGCGACCATGGGCACGGCCACGAGATCCCTCTCGACGCCGCGGCGAGCGTCGCGACGTTCTTCACCGCGAATGGGTTTGGCGCGTGGCCGTCGCCGTACGCGAGCGGCCTGCCCGGGAGCTTTCCGACCTACTGCGCCCGTTGATCCCTCGTGCTCACGGGGCGATGTGGGCGCCGTCTCGGAACACGCCGCCGGTCTGCGTCGCGGTCACGCCGAACAGCACGCTCGCGGCGCCGGCCTCCACCGAGCGCGGCGCGCCGCGGCCGCCCATGTCGGTGCGCACCCAGCCGGGGCACGTGGCGTTGACGCGGAGGTGCCGCGGCGCGAGCTCGGCGGCGAAGATCCGCGTGAGCGCGTTCAGCGCCGCCTTCGAGACGCCGTAAGCATCCGTGCCCCAGCCCGCGCCGCCGTCGCGCACGAACGCGCGCATCAGCTCGACGAGCGCGTCCCGCGTGAGAGCGGGGTCGGCGAGCTGCCGGCGATGCGCGGGTGCAAGGTTCGCCAGCTCGCCCAGGCCGCTGGTCACGTTGGTGATCGTGCCGCCGTCGCGCAATAGCGGGAGCACGCCGAGCGTGAGGCGCAGCGGGCCGAAGAAGTTGGTCTCGAGCGTGCGCGCCACGCCGTCGGCGCCCCGCGCGGTGCCGTAGACCCCCGCGTTGTTGACGAGGGCGTCGAGCTGGATCGCGCCGTCGCGGAGCTTCTGGACGGCGGTGGCGATCGAGGCCTCGCTCGTGACGTCGAGCTCCACCAGCCGCGCCCACGAGGACGTCCCACCCGATCGTCGCGAGCTCGCGGGCGACCTGCTGGCCGATGCCGCGGTTCGCGCCGGAGATCAGCACGGTCTTGCGGCGGTCACCCATCGGGCCGAGGCTAGCGTGAAGGCGTGACTCAGCGCGCGGTGATCGCCAGATCGATGAAGAACGCGGCGGTCATGATGAGCGCCGTCCGCCCCAGGCGTGGCGGATCGACCACGCCGAGCACGCTCGTCGACCTGGCAGCCTGGAACATGACCAGCGTGGCGCCGTCGAGTCGAACGCCGCTGCCGGTGGCGCCGGCCATCGTCAGCTGATCGCCGACGAGGCTCCCGAACCGCTGCGCCGGCTGGCGGGCTTCCGGCGGGCTGACGACGAAGATGTCGCCGTTGGCGTCGACGCGCGCGGTGAACCCGGCCTTCGTCAGCGCGATCGTGCCATCCGCATAGCGTGGGGCCCGGGCTGAACGTCGCGTTGGGGCCCGGTGCGTTATCGCCCACCGACTCGGTCCGTCCGTCGGGGTGCAGGCGCGCGATCGGCATGTCCTCGAACCGGACGGTGAGCTCCGACACGTCGATGATCGCGCGCGGCGCCGCGGGCGTCGCGCGTGTTGGTGGCGCCGGCGGCGGACTCGCGGAGGCACACGCGACCACGAGGGAGAGCAGGCAGGCGCCGCGGCGAAGGAGCATGCCGATCACATCGCGCGAAGTGGGCGCAGGCACAACTCGTACGCGCACCAAGGACGGAAACGCCCGGACCTCCGCGATCCCGAGGGCTGCCATCCGGATCGACGATTGGATGTTCCCCCTCCCCGATGCCACGTTGAGCCGTCGACAACGAGGCAGATCGCCGTTCAACGGCAAGGGGGCATCCGTGAGTCAGAACATCGAATTCGTGCTGCGGGCGATCCTGATCGGCGCTGGGGCCACGCTCGTGATGGATCTCTGGGCCTTCCTGCTGCGGCAGGTCGGCATCCCGTCCCTGAACTTCGCCTTGCTGGGGCGGTGGCTCGGCCACGTGCCGCGCGGGACCTGGCGCCACGCCAGCATCGCGAAGGCGTCGCCGATCCGGGGCGAGCTGCTGCTCGGGTGGGGTGCGCACTACGCGATCGGCATCACGTTCGCCGCCGTGTTGATCGCGACGTTCGGCGTGCGCTGGGCGCGCTCGCCCTCGCTGCAGCCCGCGCTGTTCATCGGCATCGTGTCGGTCATCGCGCCCCTGTTCATCCTGCAACCGGCGCTCGGCGCCGGGATCGCATCGTCGAAGACGCCGCGGCCGATCTTCAACAGCACCAAGAGCGTGGTCACGCACACGGTGTACGGCGTCGGGCTGTATCTCGCGGCGCTCGCGACGTCCGCGTTCCTACCTCAGCTTCGCTGAGGGCCGACCTACGAACACACGATTGGATTGTTCGACGGCCGAGAGGAATGGTGACGTCATGAATGCACCCGCACGACGGACGGTCTTCCCTCTGCCCACCGACGAACAAGCCCTCGCGGCGCCCACGGCGGCGTGGAAGGTCCTCACGCCGATCTGCGTGATGGTCTTCCTGGAGTTCCTCGCGATGGGCCTCCCGCTCTCGATGTTGCCCACGCGCGTGCACGGCACGCTCGGGTTTGGATCGTTCGCGGTCGGGATCGCGATCGGGGCACAGTCGTGGGTGACCCTGGCGACGCGGCACGCGGCGGGCACGCGCGCCGATCAGCGGGGACCGCGCAGCGCGGCGATCCTGGGGTTGGCGATCTCGGTGCTCGCCGGCACCCTCTACGCGCTGTCGACGCTGTCGCATGGCTCTGCGAGCCTGGCCGTGCTGCTCGTCGGGCGTGGCCTGCTGGGGCTCGGCGAGAGCCTGGTCATCACCGGCGCGCTCGCCTGGGGGGTGGCGCTCGCGGGCCGCGAGCGGTCGGGCCTCGTCATGGCGTGGGTCGGCATCGCGATGTATGGCGCGCTCGCGGTGGGCGCGCCGCTCGGAGTGATGCTCGATGCGCGCGTCGGCTTCGTCGGCATGTCCGTCGTGGCGGCGCTCGTCCCGCTACCCGGGATCGCGGCTGCCCTGTTCGTCAGGAACGTGCGGCCGGTCGGCGGTGTGCGGCTGCCGTTCTACCGGGTGGCCCGGCTGATCCTGCTCCCCGGCGCCGGGCTCTCGCTGTGCGCCGTCGGGTTCGGCGCGATCGCCGCGTTCGCGACGCTGCTGTTTCGTGAACATGCCTGGTCCCACGCTGCGCTCGCGATGACCGCGTTCGGCGCGGCGTTCGTGGCCGCGCGGCTGCTTTTCGGCAGCCTTCCCGATCGGTTCGGGGGAGCGCGCATCGCGATGGCGTCCGCCGCGGTGGCCGCCGCCGGCCAGTTCGGCATGTGGCTCGCGACGTCGAGCACCCTGGCGGTCGCGGCGGCGGCGCTGACGGGGCTCGGGTTCTCGCTCGCGTTTCCCTCGTTCGGCGTGGAGGCGATGCGGCGCGTGCCTCCCCAGAATCGGGGCGTCGCGCTCGGCGCGTATGCCGCGTGCTTCGACGTGGCGATGGGTCTCGGCGTCCCGGCGCTCGGCCTGGTCGTCGGCGTCTTCGGCAACAGCGCGGCGTTCGCGGTGGGGGGCGGGACGGCGCTCGCGGCGCTCGGCATCGCGCTCGCGCTACGGCGGAGCTAGGAGCTCGCGCGCAGGATCGCCATGGCGGCGTTCAGCAAGGGATCCTGCGCACGACTCGCCAGGTGGGCGAACAGCACCTGGACCACGGTCGGGGATTCGTACAGCAGCTCGACGTCGCCGCGGGCCCGGGCCACCTGGGCGGTCCCCGCGTGCAGCAGCCCGACGCCGATCCCGCCGGCGATCAAGGACCGCGTGACGTCCTCGCGATCGACGCTGATGATGCGCTTGGGGCGGAACTGATGCATCCGGAAGAGGTCCTCCGCCGTCCGCCCGCAGCAGGTGCTCGCCGTGGGATAGACCCACGGCAGATCGGCGAGCGCCCGCCACGCCAATGGCTCGGAGGCCGCCATCAGGCCCGGCGAGGCCACGACGTGGATGCTGAACCGGGACACGGCCGTCGTCGCGAGATCCGGATCGGGCGCACCGCCTTCGTTGTAGAACCCCGCGTCGAGGCTGCCGTTGCGCAGGCCTTCGAGGATGTCGAGGGAGCTACCGTGCTTGAGCACCACCTCCACCTCGGGGCTGCGCTCCGACAGGATCGTGAGGAGCTTGCCGATCGCCTCGTTGTTCGAGCTGCTCCCCGCGCCGATCCGGAGCTTGCCCGAGAGCTGTCCCTTGATCCGCGTGGCCTCGGCCATCAGCTCTTGATGGGCGGCGAGCGTCCGCTCCACCTTGACGAGGAGCTGTTCGCCGTCGCGGGTCAGGCTCATGCCCCGCGGCGTGCGCTCGAACAACGTCAGCCCGAGCGTGTCCTCGATGGCCTTGATGTGGGCGCTCACCGCGGGCTGGCTCAGGTGCAGGAGCTCGGAGGCGCGCGTGATGCTGTGCGCGCGCGCCACGGCCACGAACGTCCGGAGTTGATGGAGGTCCATGGGCGCTCGTTATCCCACCGCCGGCAGGCTGGTGTGAGCGCCCGGAGGCAACAACCGCGAGCCCCACGATTGCCCTCGCAGATCGATGAGTCCACGATCGCGCGATGTCCACGGAGAACCTCGAGCTGCGATCCTGCATCACCAGCGCTGGTCAACTCGAGCTGTCGCTCGTCGCCTCGGCGCTCGCGCCGCTGCAGCCCGACGAGGTCCGCGTGCGCGTCGAGGCCACGCCGATCAACCCGTCGGACCTCGCGCTGCTGCTCGGCCCCGCGGATCTCGCGACCGCGGCTGTAGGCGGCACGCCCGAGCGCCCGATCTTCACCGCGACGGTGCCGGCGGAGCGGCTGCCGACGGTGGCCGCGCGGCTCGATCAAGCGCTGCCGGTCGGCATCGAGGGGGCCGGGGTCGTCGTCGAGGCGGGCGAGGCCGCGCGCGCGCTCGTCGGCAAGACCGTCGCCGTCGCCGGCGGGGGCATGTTCGCGCGCTATCACGTCGCGCGCGCCCACGCGTGCCTGGTGCTCCCGGCAGGCACCACGCCGGCCCAGGGCGCGGCGGCGTACGTCAATCCGATGACGGTGCTGGCGATGCTCGAGACGATGCGGCGCGAGGGCCACACCGCGCTCGTGCACACGGCCGCCGCGTCGAACCTCGGCCAGATGCTCGTCCGCGCGTGCGCGCAGGACGCGGTGCCGCTGATCAACATCGTGCGCAGCGCCGAGCAGGTGGCGATCTTGCGCGCGCTCGGCGCGACCCACGTGCTCGACAGCACGACGCCGAGCTTCCGCGCGGACCTCGTCGAGGCGATCGCCACGACGGGCGCGACGCTGGGGTTCGACGCGATCGGCGGCGGTCCGCTCGCCGGCCAGATCCTCGGCGCGATGGAGGTCGCGGCGAGCCGACGCGCGACGCGCTACGACCGCTACGGCACCAGCGTCCACAAGCAGGTCTACATCTACGGCCGCCTCGACCTGCGGCCCACCGCGCTCGACGCGAGCGCGGGGTTCGCGTGGGGCGTCGGCGGCTGGCTGCTCAACCACGCGCTCGCGCGGTCCACGCCCGAGGTGATCGGGGGGCTGCGCGCCCGCGTGCTCGCCGAGCTGACCACGACGTTCGCGAGCCACTTCGCGGCGACCTTGAGCCTGGCCGAGGCGCTGCAACCCGACGCGGTCCGGATGTATGGCCGGCGCGCGACCGGCGCCAAGTACCTGATCGATCCGAGCCGCTGAGCCTCAGTCGAATCGACCGGGACACAGGCGCTGCGCCTCGGTCCACGGGTCGGCCGCATCGCGGATCACCGGGAAGGTGAACGGCAGCGCGAGCTCGGTCACGAACTCCGGCGGCGCGCTCGACAGCACGAGCTGTCGCAGCAGGTGCACCGCGATCGGGTACCAGCGACCGGGCTCGCCGCGCCAGCGGACGTGGATGCGGTGGCCGGGCTGGTCGTGGTCGGCGCGCAGGAACGCGACCTCCTCGTCGAGGATCTGCGCGAACTGGGCGCGCGTGACGCGGCCGTGAGCGACCTCGGCCCACAGCTCCCAGCGCGAGCGCTCGGTGGTGGCGAGGTCGTCCATGATGCGAACGCCGACGACCTCGCCGCGCGCGTTCTTCATCGTCGCCGGCAGCGCGACGCAGCCGTTGCCCGCGAGCCAGTCGGCCAGGTACTGCAGCGCCTGGAACACGTTGTAGCGAACCTCGTCGGGATCGTCGTTGGCGATCACCGCGGACATCGCGAGGTCGGCGGCGAGCACGCCGCGCGCGTAGCGCGGATCGTCGGGCAGCAGCCCCGGCACGTCGCCGCCGGCGATGAACCGGAACAGCGCCGCCTGCTCGGTGGCCTCGGGCACGAGCGCGCGCACGAGCGCGTCGAGCGCGGGGTCGGCGGCCTCGCGCGCGCGGCGACGCCACGCCTCGACGAGCGCGATGCCGATGCGCACGAAGTCGGGGTGCGCGACCCAGAAGCCGTCGAGCCCGCGGCGCAGCTGGGTGACGACGTCGCGCACGTAGCCGACCATGCTGACGGCGAACGACGCCGGGTCGTCCTCCTCGAACAGCACGCCGTACATGCCGCCGAGCTTGAGCGCGCCGAGCGGGCCGAGCTCGCGCACGAGGATGCGCTGCGACTCGCGGATGTTGTTGATGACGATGTTCGGATCGGCCTTGACCGGGATCCGGTAGCGCGGGTCGGCGCGGAACAGCCGCGCGGTCGACGCGAGGAAGTCGTGCCAGCCGAGGCTGCCGCCGACGAAGTACGGGTGCAGCGCCGTCGCGATCTCGCGGATGCGAAAGATCGCGCGCGGGTTCTCGAACACCACCATCACGCGCACGCTGCCGGCGACGTAGCCCGGGTGGCGACGCGCGACGGCGGCCTCGGTCACGGAGATCAGGTGCGCGAGGTACGCGGCCTCCTCCTCGTTCTCCAGCTTGGGAAAGTAGATGACGAGGGCCTCGGGCCGCGTGCGGTTGTGCCAGACGTGCAGCACGAGATCGAGCAGGTGCAGCGGCAGCGGATCGCCGTCGAGCAGGTGGCTGCCATCGGGCAACGCGAGGCCGGGCACGCGCTTGATCGGGCGCGCGATGCCGCGGTCGGCGAGCTGGTAGCGCTTGCCGCGCGCGGCGTCGTCGAACGCGATCGTGCCGTCGAAGCAGCCGAGCAGGTTGTCGCAGGCGCGCAGGAAGCTCGCCATGATCGGCGTCTTGCTGTCCTCGTCGTCGGCGCCCCACCGCGGCACCTGCCCCGACGCGTCGATGAGCTCGGCGACGATCGCTGGCTCGTCAGGCCGCCGGCGGTGCAGCGCGTTCATCGCGTTGATCGACATGCGCGCGTTGTCGGGCGGGCCGAACAGCGTGATCTGCTCGCCGGCGAGGAACGCCGGGACGTCGACGCGCGCCGCCGGGCCGGGTGGCACCGGGCCGAGCACGATCCGGCCGCGCTCGTCGCGCGCGCCGATCATCGTGGCGTACGCCGGATCGTCGTACGCGCGCGCGGCGTTGGGAGCGACGAGGGCCGCGGTGCCGCGATCGAGGAACGCCCGGTCGACGACACGCTGGGCGTGGAGCGCGGCGAGTTGGTCGCGGGTCGCGCGATAGACCTCGACGACGAGCGCCAGCGCGTCGTCGGTGAGCAGGTGGCCGAACTCGGCGCGCAGGCCGGGCGCGACGCGCAGCCCGGGCACGGCGGGCACGGGCTCGGCGGCCGTCCACAGCGCGTCGCAGAGCGGGCGAGGAATGAAATCGAGGTAGGTCGCGACGTGCATCCGGTGTCGGAGGATACGCGGGGTCGAGGGCGCGCGCGTCGAACAGCGCGCTTGACTCGCTCCGAGCGTCGGCAACATGCTGGTCCGGTGCGAGCCGCGGTTCGATCGGTCGTGGTGTGGCTCGCGACGCTCGTCGTGGCCAGCTGCGGCCGCGGCGACGACTACCACGTCGCGCAGCCGCCGATCGTCGACGCGCGGCCGGCGTGTGGCCTCGTCACCTGCGCGTCGCTGGGCGCAACCTGCGGCACGATCGGCGATGGCTGCGGCGACCTCACGCTCGACTGCGGCGCCTGCCCCGGCGCCGAGGTGTGCGGCGGGGGCGTGGGAACGCCGTTTTCGTGCGGGCCCGACACCTGCGTGCCGCGGACCTGCAGCGATCGCGGCGCCACCTGCGGGCAGGTCGCCGACGGCTGCGGCGGGCTCACGCCGAGCTGCGGCACGTGCGGCGTGGGCGAGGTGTGCGGCGTCGGCGGCGTTCCCAACACGTGCGCGGTGCCGCCGTGCACGGGGCTGTGCCTGCAGCGCGACGCGTGCCCGAGCCAGCCGAAGACCACGATCACCGGCACGATCACCGCGCCGGGGCACGCGACCGTCCTGCCCTTCGGCGCGCCCGACCCGATCTACGGCGCGCTCGTGTACATCCCGAACGGCGCGGTGGGGCCGCCCACCTACGGCGTCGAGCCGTTCGCGCCCGGCGTGTCGTGCGACACGTGCAGCTCGCTGGTCTCCGAGCCGCCGCTCGTCAGCGCGACGACCGCGGTCGACGGCACGTTCACGCTGACCGACGTGCCGTGCGGCGCGGCGATCCCGCTCGTGATCCAGCTCGGGCGCTGGCGTCGGCAGCTCACGATCCCGGCGGTCGCGTGCTGCGCGACCACGACGCTGACCGCGGCGCAGACCCACCTGCCGCGGACGCACGTCGGCGAGCCGGGCGACGTGCGCAGCGACATCCCGCTGATGGCGTTCAGCACGGGCGCCGTCGACACGCTGCACTGCGTGCTCCGCAAGATCGGCGTCGCCGACAGCGAGTTCACCAACCCCGGTGGGGCGGGACGCGTGCACTTCTACGCCGACACCGGCGCGCGGATCGACGCGAGCACGCCCCCGGCCACCGCGCTCTACGGTACCGCCGCGCGACTCGACGACTACGACCTCGCGCTGTTCGAGTGCGTCGGCGACCAGGTCCCGAAATCCGCCGCGGACCAGCAGCGCGTGATCGACTTCGCGAACGCCGGCGGGCGGGTGTTCGCGACCCACTTCGGCTACGTGTGGCTGACGAACAGCGACGGGACCAGCGGCACGAACACCGGCCCCCGGCCGTTCTCGCAGACCGCGACGTGGCACGTCAACCAGGGCTCGTTCGCCTCCGCGGTCGCGGTCGTCGACCGGACGCTGCAGGGCGACCCCGCCGCCCAGGCGCGGCGGATCGCGTTCGCCGACTGGCTCGCGCTCGTCGGCGCGTCGACGACGCCGGGCGAGGTCCCGGTGAACGTGGTCCGCCAGGACTTCGACGCCGTGAGCGCCGTCGCCGCGACCGCCGACGGCACCCCGGCCCAGCAATGGCTTTCGACGACCGGCCCGTTCGACGGGCCACTGCAGTCCGCGTTCGACACGCCCGTCGCGTACGCCCCGTCGGCGCGCCCGACGACGCGCTGCGGCCGCGTCGTCTACAGCGACTTCCACGTGTCCGACGCGATCGCCACCGACGCGATGTTTCCGGCCGAGTGCACCGACGGACCGCTGACGCCGCAGGAGCAGACGCTCGAGTTCCTGCTGTTCGATCTCGCCGCGTGCGTCGGACCGCCGCCGACCGCGTGCGCGCCGCGGAGCTGCGCGGACCAGGGCCTCACGTGCGGGCGCGCCGGCGACGGCTGCGACGACGGCGTCGTCCTCCATTGCGGCACGTGCACCAACGGGCGGACGTGCGGCGGCGACGGCGACGGCCACTGCGGCACCGGCGCGTGCGTGCCCCGGACGTGCCGGGGCCTCGGGTTCGACTGCGGGATCATCGGCGATGGGTGCGGCGGCACGGTCGACTGCGGCGCGTGCGACGCGAGCGAGACGTGCGGCGGGGCGGGTGTCGGCAACGTCTGTGGCCTCGTCCTGCAGTGAGCCGCGCTAGGCTGCCGACGTGTCCACGCTGATCCGCCCGGAGCTGGCGCACGAGTCCTGGTCGTTCGACCGCGCGGCGCTGACCGCGCTCGGGCGCGCGCACGCGGGCGCGTATCACGCGGCGGCGCCGTGGCCGCACGCCGTGATCGACGGGCTGCTCGGCGACGCGCGATCGGCCGTGATCGCCGACGCGTTCCCACCCGCCTCGCATCCGGGGTGGAAGCGACGCGACTACGCGGAGCAATCCGGACGCCTCGGCCAGCTCCAGCGCGGCAACTTCGAGGACGTCGCGGTGCCCCTGCGGCACCTGCTCGCGGCGCTCACGGGCATGGCGTTCGTCGACTTCCTCGCCGCGCTGACCGGCCGCCGCGATCTGATCACCGATCCCCACTTCACCGGCACCGGCCCGATCGCGACGTTGCCCGGCGGGCACCTCGCGATCCACGCGGACTTCAATCGCGACAGCGCGCGCCACCTCGATCGCGTCGTGTCCGTCCTGTACTACGTGTCGCGCGCGTGGGACGTGGCGTGGGGCGGTGAGCTCGAGCTGTGGGACCGCGCCCGCACGCGCTGCGAGACGCGCATCGCCCCGCTGCGCGATCGGCTCGTGGTGATGGCGTACGGCGAGGATCACTGGCACGGCCATCCCGCGCCGCTGCGCTGCCCCGACGGCGCGCTGCGCGCGGTCGTGGCGGCGAGCTACTACGCGGCGCGGGCCCACGACGACGACGACGCCCACGCGCACGGCGCGCGGTGGGCGCCCTAGATGGGCGTGCGTCCCGGCATCGTCGATCTCCGCGATCTCGCGTCGAGGTACGCGTGGGAGCCACGCGCCATCGCGCGCTTCGTCGCGGCCGCGCAGCTCGTGGTCGACGGCGTACCCACGCGGAGCTTCGCGCCACCCCGCGTCGTGATCGCGATCGCGCCCGAGCGATCCGCTGCTCGTGCAGCGCGCGCGGCCGTGGCTCGCCGACGCGCAGCACGTCGTCATCGTGCGCGACGCGAGCGACGATCCCGTGCTCGCCGAGGATCCCGTGCTGCGCGAGCTCTCGGAGCTGGACTGGCGCGCGGCACTCGTCGGCTTGCCACCCCACGACGTCGTCGACTGGGTCCGCGACCCCGCCGCGTGTGCCGAGGCGATCACGCGCGCGTGCGCGGCGTGCGCCGCTGTCGCTCCGATGGATCCCCTGCCCTCACCCTCGCCTCCCCCGCTGGAGCTCCCGCTCGGCGGGTGGAGCGCGTGCACGACCGACGGCGCGGTGGCGTGGCGACGGCTCGAGGTGCTCGCCGCCCAGCTCGCGGTGCGCGACGGGCGCGCCTGGCTCCACGCCGACGCGGCCGGCACGATGATCGACCTGGCCGCGCCACCCGCCGCGCTCGTGCTCGCCGCGGCGGGCGACGCCGCGCGACCACCGGGAACGCGCTACCCCGCGGGCACGCCGGCGGACGAGCGCCGCCTGCGGCCGGGCTACCTCGCGCTCGGCTTCGATCCCCATCACCCGATCGGCTGGCGCGGCGCCCGGATGCGGTTCGACTACGTCTACGTCGGGCGCGACGAGATCGGCTACCTCTCGGCGTCGGACCACGACTTCCCGTGCGGGCCCGCGAAGAAGCTGTACGGCTACGCCGACAACGAGCCGGTCCAGATCCAGCTCACCCCGACGGCCGACGCGTGTGCCGCACGGTTCGAGCACGACGTGCTGGTCACGAGCGCGATCCCCATCCCGTGGACGTGCGCTGGCGACGTCGACGTCGCCGTGTTCGCGACCGATCCGCGGCGCGCGGTGTTCTTCGCCCAGGAGGCCGAGCCCAGGACGGACGATCTGCTCGACGACGACGCGCGCGACCTCGCCCCGGCGCTCGTGCTCGGCCCCGACGACGCCGCGCGCTACGCGCTCGACCTTGGCCTCCGGGTCTACCGGATCACGCGTCCGCCAGGTGCGCCGGACCGTCCGGACGGTGAGGCGGTGCACGTCGGCGGCCCGCACGACGGCTACGCCGTGTTCGATGCCGATCATCGCCTCGTCCGCCGTGGGACCGGCCGCCTGCTCGGCGGCTGGTATCGCCACGCCACGATCGAGGATGCGGGTGCCTACTGGCGCGAGGATCTGGCCACCGGCGTGCGCACGCGCCTCGCGCCCGTCGACTTCACGCTCTGCGACGACCCCGAGCACGAGGCGATCGCGCTCGACGCCGTCCGCGAGGGGCGCCACGACGAGGCGGCGCAGATCCGCGCGCGCCATCCATCGCATCGGGTCGACGGCGACGGCGGCGAGCCCGAGGTCATCGCGATCCCGGGGACCACCAGCATCTTGCTCGTCACCGCGCGTCACGTGCGCGTCGTCTGATCGACGGCCCCGCTACTCGAGCGCGGCGTCGAGCCGGGTCAGCGCGAGCCAGTTGGCGACGAGCGTGCGCGCGGCCTGCGCCCGGTGCACGGGCACGGTGATCCGGTGCTGCCAGCCACCGTCATCATCTCGATCGAAGCGGCCCCACGACCGGATCGCCCCGAGCGTCTCGAGCTCGCGCACCAGCCCGCGCGCGATTCCGTCGTAGCGACCGCGCGTGTGCTCGTCGGTGCCCGCGATGATCAGCGTCGTGCCCGCGGGCGGGTCGTCGGCGAGATCGGCGATCCGCGCGAGCGCGTCCGCGTCGGTCGCGGCGTCGCCGATCGCGCGCACCGCCGCGCTCGCCTCGGCGAACAGCGCGACCGCGGCACGCCTCGACAGCCGCGCGACGTCGCGGGCCGGGGGCGCCGGTGCCGCGAGGAAGAACGGCTCGGGTTCGCCGCCGCGCGTGCCGTCGAGGCCGACCCGGGCGCCGAGCGCGAGCCGCGACAGCCAGCGCAGCCAGGCCGGCACCGCCGCGCCGACCGGCGCCTCGCGCAGCTCTCGATCGGTCACGAGCGGCACCGCGAGCAGGAGCGCCCACCCGAAGCTGCCGAACCAGCCGAGCCCGTTGTGCCCGAGGGCGCGGGCGCGCACGAACTGGCGCACGTGCGGCCACGCCGCCTGGAACACCTCGTCGCGCCCGTGATCCCCCAGGTGCGCGGCGAGCAACGCGGCGTCGCGCGGACCGGCCCGCATGCGGCGCGCGACGTCGTCGTCCCCGGTCACGACCGTGACGTCGACCGCCACGCCCTCGAGCGTGCCGTGCATGCGCGGTGGCGTCGTCGGGATCGGCGTCAGCCCCAGCGCGGCGGCCAGGCGCGCCGGATCGTCGTTCGAGACCAGCACGTCGACGTCGCTGGCGTGCGCCGGGGCGTAGACGCTCGAGCCGTACGCCTCGACCACGGCCCGGGGATCCGCGACGGCGCGCACCCGCGCGAGGACGCGCGCCGCAGCGGTGAGAGCGGCGACGGGGGCGACAGCGCCAGGAGGCTCGGACATCGGGTTCCGGCGGACTGTGGCATGGCCAGGGGCGTTCACGAACGCGCGTGGGGTTCGTTGCGTCGGATGATCGGCGGACGAGTCAGCTCGACCGCGGTCTCGATCGAGGTCGCGAAGCGCTCGATGTCGACCTCGGCCCGGCCGAGATCCGCCTCGCGCACGGCCAGCGTGGCGGCGGGCTTCGCGCCGGCCGCGCGCGCCATCTGTGCGAACACGCGCTCGGCGCCCATCCCGCCACAAGTGCAGAAGAACGCCACAGCACGGAAGGCGTCGCGGTGGCGCTGCAGGTAGCTCAACACCGGGCTCGACACCGCCAGGTTCCAGATCGGCGTCCCGACGATGACCAGATCGTAGGTCGCGGGATCGTGTTCGGCCGCGCCGATGTCGACGTGGCGCTGGAACGCGGCCTCGAACCCGCTGCGCAAGTAGCCGAAAACACCCATCCGCCGCGTGCGATCGAGGATCGGCTCGAGATCGGCGCCGACCTCGTTCGCGATCGCTGCCGCGACCTGGTGGGTGTGACCCGTGCGCGAGAAGTAGACGACAAGGACGCGGGTATTCATGAGCAGCCGACGCTGCATCGCGTATGCCCGAACGCGAGGCCGAGACGCTTGATGCGGTAGAGTCGGCCGATGGATAGCGGCCGCCTTCAGCGCTGGCAACGCATCGCGCAGATCTCCGTCGATGCGCCCGAGGTTCAGGCCCTGCGCGCCGCGATCCTCGAGGTCGCGCAAGCCCCCGACGATCGCGAGCGGCGGCAGCGGATGCGCGGCCTGGCCGAGAGCGTCCGGCTCGAGCTCACCCTGCCGGCGTTCCTGATCGCCGAGACCCACGCCCAGCAAGCGACGCGCGTCGTCGTCGGGCTCCGCGACGAGATCGCGCTCGCGTACGCGAGCATCGGCGAGGCCCAGACCGCGGACGACGATCCCGCGGATCGGGATCGCGCGGCGTTCGCGCGCTACCTGGTCGGCGACTGGGCGCAGACCGCCGAGCTGCTCGTCGGCCTCGCCATGGAGACCAGCGTCGAGGACGCGCTCGTCTATCTCCGCGCGGCCGGTCGGCTGTTCCACAACATCGGCAACCTCCCCCGCGCGATGGAGGCGTATCGCGCGATCGCGATGCGACGGCCATCGGACTTCGACGCCCTCTCGATGCTCGCGACGCTGATCAACACGCCGGTGGTCAGCCCGTTCATCCTGCCGCCACCGCCGACGTCGCCGGCACGCCCACCGATGATCCTGCCGTCGCCGCCCCCGGAGCCAGCACCGGCCCCGACACCACCACCAGCTCCCGCGCTCCCACCTCTCTCACCCCCTCCAGCACCCGCGGCACCTGTCTCGGCGCCGCTCGAGGCGGCCGACGACCTCGGCGGGGCCACGGTGATCGGCGTCGGCGTCGGCGGCGACCACACGCCGTTGCCGCCGCGCGTCCCCGCCGTGCTCCCGACGCCGCCGATCACGCAGACCCGGCGGTCGCGGACGACGTCGATGATCATCCACACGATCGGAGAGGCGCCGGCGACGCCGCTGCTCGCGACCGTGGAGGACAGCGAGCTGGACGAGCGGCTCGAGGCCGCGTTCGGTGGTGGCTTCGAAGCCCCCGGCGACGCGCCCCCCTCGCTCGACACCGCGATCCCGGCGCCGATCGCCCCCGAGCCCAGCCTGCCCACCGGCGCGCCGATCGTCACGAACGTGCTCGCGGCGGCCAAGGCGGCCGCGGAGGCTGGTGACCTCGCGGGCGCGGAGCAGCGCCTGCGCGCGTTCATCGCGCTGCAGCCGAGCGTGCTCGCGAGCCACCTCGCGCTCGTCGACCTGTTGCGCACCAACGACCGTGCGCACGACGCCCTCGCGCACCTGGGCAGCGTGCTCGAGCGCAGCGACCTTCGCCCCAAGCAGCGCGCCGCATTGCTCCACCGGCGCGCGCTGATCGCGATCGCGCAGGGCGCGGGTGACCACGCCATGCACGAGGCGCTGCGCGAGGCGCACACGCTCGATCCGGGTAGCCTCTCGATCGCGCTCACGTTCGGGTCCAACTGCTATGCACGCAAGGAGTGGGAGGACACGGCGCGCGTGCTCGGCGCGGTCGCCGCCCATCCCCAGGCGAGCGGCCGCATCGCGGCGGTCACGCGCGGGTTGCTCCACGCGGCGATCGCCGAGCTCCGCCTGCACCTCCCCGATCGCGCGGCGATCCACTGCGAGGCCGCGCTCGCGCTCGATCCCGCCTACGATCCGGTGGTGCGGTTGCTCGCGATGCTTCGCAAGGATCGCTCGACCCCGACCGTCGACGACGACGACGAGAAGACCACGTTGAGCCGACCCGAGCTCAGCGCCGACAGCGTCACGATCTCGACCCCGAAACCCATCGCGTGATCGAGGTGGCCTCGACGTCTTGATCGCTCGCCGGCGCGGGTGTCCGGACACCTGTCCGCGACCCGAGCAGGTGTCCGCCTGGGCGCGCGCGAAGTGCCCGGATCGACGAGCGCGAGCGTGGCACGACGGCTGCTGCTGGTCCGCTCGCCATGCCTCCCCTTCGCTCCACGCTCTCGGCCGTCCTGTTCGCGTCGCTCGTCACCGCCACGTCCGCGAGCGCGCAGCCCACCCCGACCCCGCCGACGATCGCGACGTTCGTCCACGCTGCGTATCCGGACGCGGCGCGCACGGCCGGGCGCGAGGCGTCCGTCGAGCTCGAGATCACCGTCGGCGTCGACGGGCTCGTGGTCGACGCGCGCGTCCTCGCCCCGGTCGGCGATGGCTTCGACGAGGCCGCGCTCGTCGCGGTCCGCCAGTTCGTGTTCGCCCCCGCGACCAGGGACGGCCATCCGATCGCCGCGCGGATCCGTTATCGCTACGCGTTCACCCTCGACGCGCCGCCGGTGGTGGTCGCGCCGGTCCCGCTGCTCGGCCGCATCGAGGGCCGGCTCCTGTCGCGCGTCGACGGCAAGCCGCTCGTTGGCGTCGAGGTGGTCGTGACCGGCGCCGACGGTGGCGTGCAGCGCGTGACCACGGACGAGACCGGCACGTTCGCGGCGAGCGAGCTGCCCGCGGGCCACTACCACCTCGCGATCGACGCGCTCGATCACGCGGCGTTCGCGCAGGACGAGGACGTCGTCGCCGGCGAGGCCGCCGCGGTGACCTACCGCCTCAGCCCCACCGCGCCGCGCGAGGACGCCGGCGCGTACGGCGCGGTCGCGACCATCGAGGCGCCGGTGCGCGAGATCACGCGCCGCTCGATCGAGGCCGAGGAGATGACCAAGATTCCCGGGACCCGCGGCGACGCGCTCCGCGCCGTGGAGCTGCTGCCCGGCATCGCCCGGCCGCCCAGCGGCAACGGGATGATCATCGTGCGGGGCAGCGCTCCGGACGACAGCCAGGTGTTCCTCGACGGTGCCCCGGTCTCGGCCCTGTATCACTTCGGTGGGCTGACGAGCTTCGTCAACGGCTCGCTGCTCAAGCGCGTCGATCTGTATCCCGGCAACTTCTCCACCCACTACGGCCGCAAGATCGGCGGCATCGTCGAGGCCGAGCTGCGCGACCCACGCACCGACGGCTATCACGCCAGCGTCGACCTCAACATGATCGATGCGATGGTGCTGGCCGAGGGGCCGATCGGCGACAAGGCGTCGTTCGCGATCGCCGGCCGACGCAGCTACATCGATGCCTGGCTCGGCCCTCTGTTGCGGTCCAGTGACGCCAACGTGGTCGCCGCGCCGGTCTACACCGACTGGCAGGCGATCGCGACCTACAAGCCCGACCACGCCAACCGGCTGCGCCTGATCGGCTACGGCAGCAGCGACGAGCTGTCGCTCGTGCTGGGGGTCCCCGGCGGCGCCACCGACCACGACCGGATCGGCATCGCCAACGCGATGAACCGGCTCCGCGCGGACTGGACGCGGAGCTGGCCCGGCGTCGAGCAGGTGGTCTCGCTGACCGCCGGCACGTTCGAGCACCACGCCCAGTTCGCCGGGATGGTGAGCGGCGACGTCACCGGGATCGAGGTATTCGGTCGTGCCGACTGGCGCGCCACGCTGTCGAACAAGCTGCGGCTCGCCTGGGGCCTCGACGTCGAGAATTCGTTCGCGAACATCCGGTACGAGGGGCCGGCGGCCGGGCAACAGGAGGGCAACCCCGACAAGTTCCCGCGCGCCGATCCGATGACCAACGCGCACCTCGATGGCAAGGATGGTCGATGGTTTCGCCCGGCCGCCTACGTCGAGGCGACGGTGACGCCCGTGGCCCCGCTCGCGATCACGGCGGGCGTGCGCGTCGATCACTTCGGGGAGATCGCCGAGTGGGCCGTCGATCCGCGGGCGACGGTGCGCTACGCGCTCGGCGCGACGACGCTCAAGGGTGGGATCGGACGGTTCTCGCAGCCGCCCGCGCCCACCGACTCGTTCGCGGGCCTGGGCAACCCGGCGCTGCGGGCCGAGCACGCGGTGCACTACGGGCTCGGCGTCGATCACGCGGTGAGCGAGCGCGTCTCGCTCGGCGTCGAGGGCTACTACAAGCAGCTCGAGGACATGATCGTGGGCGGGTCGACGGGCATGCTCGAGAACGCGGGCCACGGGCGGAGCTATGGCGTCGAGGTCGCCGGGCGGTGGAAGCCAGGCGGCCGGGTCTCGGGCTTCCTGTCCTACACGCTGTCGCGCAGCGAGCGGAACGACCACGGGACGTGGCGCCTGTTCGACTACGATCAGACGCACATCCTCACGGTTTCCAGCTCGGTCAAGCTCGGGCACGGATGGGAGCTCGGCGGCACGTTTCGCCTGGTGACCGGCAACCCGGAGACGCCGGTCGTGGGCAGCATCTTCGACGCCGACGTCGACATCTACCAGCCGATCTTCGGCGCGACCAACAGCGCGCGCACGACGGCGTTCCACCGGCTCGACGTCCGCGTCGAGAAGCAGTTCCGCCTCGCGGGCGCCCGCTGCGCCGGTTACCTCGATCTGCAGAACGCCTACAACCGGCAGAACCGCGAGGCCACCACCTACAACTTCGACTACTCGCAGCGCCACGACACCCCGGGCCTCCCGATCATCCCGAGCTTCGGGATCAAGGGCGAGCTCTAGACCTCGATCGAAGGAACCGCCATGAACAAGCTCATCACGATCCTCGGCCTCGCGCTCACCGCGTGCGTCACCCTCGACCCGATCTCGCTGATCGTCCGCGACCGCGTGCTCGGCGCCAAGGTCACCGTCGACGGCGACCCGCAGCGCGCGTGGCCCGCCCCCGGCGAGCACGCGACCGTCACCTGGATCACCGCATCGCCCGGCGCCCCGCCGGAGTTCGCCTGGATCCTCGCGGCGTGCCCCGCGCAGACGCGCACCGGCATCCCGCGCTGCGACGGGCCGGTGTTCGCCAGCTCGCAGGCGCGTGGTCCGGTGCCGACGCTGCAGCTCGCGATCGCCGCCGACCTCGCGGCACCCTCGGTCGTGGTGCTCGGCGCGATCTGCGCCAGCGGCACTCCGGCGATCGACGCGCAGACGTTCGTCGCGTCGTGCGACGACGGCTCGCAGGCCGACCTCGTGTCGCAGCACGTGTTCATCGCGCACGACGCGGCGACCAACCACCATCCCGACGTCGTCGACGCGCCGTTCACGCTCGCGGACGCGCCGTGGGAGGCGCGCGTCGAGCCGGGCTGCGCCGGGCTGCCCGAGGTCGCCGCCGGGTCCAAGAAGCGGCTCCTCGGGATCGCGTTCGCGGCGTCCGATCGCGAGACGTTCGACGCGCCGACGCCCGGGCGCGAGGAGCTCCAGGTCTCGGCGTTCGTCACCGCCGGCGACTTCGCGCAGCAGTACGCCTACGTCGAGGCCGACGACGACCGCGCGGTCTCGCCGGTGGGTGTCGAGTGGCTGCCGCCGGGC
>JAPLLF010000561.1 GCA_026387715.1 Pseudomonadota bacterium | reverse complement strand
AGCCAGCGGCCGTAGCGCGTGCGGACCCGGGCGAAGCCGCGATCGAACGCCGCGGCGAATCGGCTGGGCGCGTGATCCGCCCGGGCCTCGCGCTCGAGCAGGTAGCGCACCATCGTCGGCACCAGCGTGCGCGACAGCAGGTACGACATCAGCATCGCGCACACGACCGCGAGCGCCATCGGCACGAACAGCGATCGCGCGGCGCCGGTGAGGAACGCGATCGGCAGGAACACGATGCAGATGCACAGGGTCGAGACGAACGCGGGCACCGCGATCTGCTGGGCCCCGTCGACGATCGCCTGCACGAACGGCTTGCGCTGGCCACCGGGGCCGGCGTGATCGGCGGCGAAGCCGGGATGATGGATGTTGCGGTGGATGTTCTCGATCGCGACGGTGGCGTCGTCGACGAGCACGCCGACCGCGAGCGCCAGGCCACCGAGCGTCATCACGTTCAACGTCTGGCCGAGGGCGTGCAGCGCGACGAGCGCGAACGCGATCGACAGCGGGATGCTGATCACGACGGTGAGCGTCGAGCGCCAGCTGCCGAGGAACACCAGGATCATGAGGCCGGTCAGCGCGGCGGCGATCAGCGCCTCGGTCAGCACGCCATCGATCGATGACCGCACGAACACCGACTGATCGAACAGCACTTTGACCTGGAGTTGGTCGCGCACCTCCTTGGGGAGGCGGTCGATCGCGCGCGGCATCGCCTCGCGGATCTTCGCCGTGACGTCGAGCGTCGACGCGTCCCCGTTCTTGAGGATCGTCATCAGCAGCGAGCGGCGCGGGCCGCCGGGCCCGTCGACGTGGACCAGGCTCGTCTGCGGCATCGCGCCGTCGCGCACGCTCGCGACGTCGCGCAGATAGATCGTGTGGCCGGCGACGGTCTTGATCGGGATGCCGGCGAGCTCGTCGAGCGTCGTCGGCGAGCCGGCGACGACGATCGGGTACTCGTTGGCGCCGAGCTTCGCGGTGCCCGACGGCAGGATCACGTTCTGTTGCGACAGCGCGGTCTGGATGTCGCGCGGCGACAGGTCATACGCGTGGAGGCGCGCCGGGTTGATGTCGACCATGATCTGACGCTGCTTGCCGCCGTACGGGAACGGGATCTGCGCGCCGGGGATCGTCGCGAGCTCGGCGCGAACGAAGTTGATCCCGTAGTCGAACATCTGCTGCTCGGACAGCGTCTCGCTCTGCAGCGCGATCTGCATGATCGGGACGCTCGTCGCGCTGTACTGCAGGATCAGCGGCGGCACCGTGCCGGGCGGCATCGAGCGGACGGAGGACTGCGCGACCGCGGTGGTCTGCGCGATCGTGCGCTCGACGCTCGCCCCTGGCTGGAGGAACAGCTTGACGATCGCGATGCCGGTCAACGTCTGGCTCTCGACGTGCTCGATGTCGGGGACGATGGTCGTGACGAAGCGCTCGAAGTTGTTGACGATCCGCTTCTCCATGTCCTCGGGCGGGAGGCCGCCGTAGTTGAAGATCACGGTGACGACCGGGATGTCGATGTTCGGGAAGATGTCGGTCGGTGTCGTCTTGACGGCGTAGGTGCCGCCGAGCGCGAGCAGCATCGCCATCACGACGAACGTGTAGGGGCGATTGAGCGCGATCTTGATCAACCACATCTTCTGACCAGGCTTCCGGTGGTCAGTCTGCCCCGTCATGCGCGGATCGGGAGGATCTCTGGCTTACGGTTTGCGGGGTTAATAGTTCGTCGCAGAGGGACGATTCGGTGGACATGATGCAAGCCCGTCGAGCCCGCACCCGCGCCGACCGCAAGACCATCGAGCTGGATCCGGCCTACCTCCAGACGATGGCCGAGGAGTCGAGGTTCGCGGAGGGGACCATTCCTCCCGCCACGGCCCCCCAGCACCCCCGCACCCTGGCGGTCGTCCAGCCGAGCGAGATCGTCGAGTCGACCGATTCGGCCGACGAGTTCGACGAGCGCTCGACCATGCCGATCGCGATCATGCACCTGACCGAGGCGCTGGCACCTGCCTGGTTCCGGGCCCCGACGGCTCATCCGATCGAGCGCACCCCGGCGCTGTTCGCGCCCGAGCACCTCGCGCGCCGCACGCCGATCTCCACGACCGCGTGGAGCGCCGCCGCGATCGCGGCGGTCGTGCTCGCGCTCGTGGCCCTCGCGATGTGATGTCAGGTACGCTCGAGCGATGCGCTCGAGCTCGCTGATCGGGGTGATGCTCCTGCTGGTCACCGCGTGTCACGGTGTGCCTCGGCCCGCCGCGACGGTGGGCGCGTCCACGCCACCGAGCGCGAGCGCTCTCCCGCCAGATCCCGCGCCGGTCGTCGGGACCTGCCAGGTCGACGCGGATCCTCCCGAGGGGAGCCACGATCGCTATCCGTTCCAGGACCCGGCGACCCAGCGCTGGGGCTACAAGACCGGGGGTGGGGTCGTCGTGATCCCGCCGCGGTACAAGGACGCGTCGGGCTTCACGGCTGGAGGCGTGGCCTCCGTGCGAGTGGACGGCGGGTGGCGCTTCATCGACCCCAGCGGCGCGTCGCTCGCGACGCCGTTTCCGTTCGACAACGGCGCCGACTACTTCCAGGAGGGGTTCGCACGCATCGTCGATCCCGCGGGCAAGGTCGGGTTCCTCTCGCAGGCCGGCCAGATCGTGGTGTCACCGAGGTACGACTTTGCCTACGCGTACTGTCACGGGGTGGCCAAGACCGCGCTCGGTGGCCACGCCGGATATCTCGACACGAGGGGTACATCGACGGCGGGGCCGGCCGATGATGATCGCCCGCTCATTCCACCCCACAGCGACGGCTGACGCGAAATAGCCCGTGGGCCGCGCGCGTTGAGATCGCGATGCGCATTGGCCTTCCGATCTTCCTCGTCGTCGCGGGCGCGAGTACGGCGTTCTCGCTCCCTCGCCCCAACAGCCACGTGCAGTCCGGGGCCAACCACCACCTCGGCGATCGCAGCTTCGTCGCCAAGCACGGGACGCGTCCGGACTCGTTCGCGGTCGAGCGCGAGCGGATGAACCTGCACCTGTCGTTCGTCCGCGACTGGCTCGCGAAGCGTCCCGCCACG
>JAPLLF010001072.1 GCA_026387715.1 Pseudomonadota bacterium | reverse complement strand
GTCGTTCATGTCGACGACCGCGCTCGCCCGCGCGCTCCGGCCGCTCGCCGGGACCACCGTCGCGTCGCGGCGGCTGTTCGCGCTCGAGGCCGCAGGCTGGGTCCGCGGTCCGGTGCAGGGCGGCGCGTTCGGCGAGCTCGTGCGCACGCTGCACGGCACCACCTGCACCCTCACCTTCGCGCCCGGCGTGCAGCTCAACCGTGGGATGGCGCAACCGCAGACGATCCGGACCGTTCGCGTGAAGGGCGGCTCGTCGCGGATCGCGTTCGCCGAGCTGGCGCGCGAGCTCGCGTCGCTGGCCTGACCGGCTGCTACGATGGGTGCGCGCATGTCTGACGAACGCGGGATCTCCAGCTCGCCGTGCGTGCGCAACTGCTGCCTCACCGATCACGACATCTGCGTCGGCTGCGGGCGAAGTCTCCCCGAGATCCTCGAGTGGAGTCGCGCCGACCCGCCCCGGCGTCGCGTCGTGCTGCGCCTGGCCGAGGAGCGCCTCGCCGTCCTCGCGCGTGACCGCCGGTGACCGTCGAAGCCATGCAGCGCCCGATCGACGGCTTTCACCAGGACGAGCGCGGCGACTGGATCGCGGAGCTCCGCTGCGGCCACGGTCGACACGAGCCGTGGATGCAGGCCGCCGACGGCCGCGCCACCCAGCTGGGCGCCGCGCTGGCGTGCCCGCCGTGCGAACGCTTCGAGCTCCCCGTCGGCCACGCGCCGTACAAGCGCACGCGCGAGTTCGACCAGACCTCGATCCCCGACGCCCTGCGTGCAGATCATTCGACCAAGCCGGGCGTGTGGGGTGTCATCCACGTCCTCGCCGGTCGCCTGCGCTACATCGTCGAGCCGCCGCTCGCGCGCACGCAGCTCCTCGCGCCCGGCATCGACGGCATCGTCGTCCCCGAGGTCCGCCACCGCGTGATCGCCGACGGCGACGTGCGGTTCTTCGTCGAGTTCCACCGCGCGACGCGCGCACCCTGACGCGACACCCTACCGGCCACGACGAAGAAACGGCGCGTCGGCCCGGAGCGTGCGCTTGCCGGAGGGGAACTCGATCTCGAGCTTCCCGTCGTACGCGCGGACGATCTTGCCGCGCCCCCACTCGCACACCACACACGTCGTCCGCCCCGAGCTGGCCCGATCGAGGAACGCGCTCATGCAACCCAGGCATACCAACGCGCGCCCCGCGCGTCACGATCCACGGCGACACGCGGCGGCCCGCCAGCGGCCTCGCTTGCAGATCCCGGAATCCCATGTGATCCTGCCCGCGGAAGCGCACCTGCGACTGGTGTGCGGCTCGGTCTTCAAAACCGATGTAACGTCGCGCGAGCGAACGTTAGGCGGGTTCGATTCCCGTGCGCTTCCGCATGGTTGCTCGAATCGCGCCCGCGACGAACGCTCAGCGCAGGACGCGCCCCATCGCGCGATACTCGCCGCGCCCCGCACGCTCGAGGTGCGTCTGCGAGATCGACGTGCCTTCGGCGGCCGCACTGAATGCCGCGGCGAGGACGGCGTTGCGAATGTTCGCGCCGGTCATTGCTTCGAACGTGCGCGCGAGCTTTTCGAAGTCGAGCGGCGGCGTGATCGGAGCCGCCGTCGCGATCATGCCCTTCCACAGCTTCACGCTCTCGGTGTGTTCCGGGGCGGAGAACACGACGTGCGCGGCGAGCCGGCGCTTGACCGCGGGATCGATGCTCGTATCGAGGTTCGTCGTCAAGATGGTGACGCCGCCGAAACTCTCGATGCGCTGGAGCAAGAAGTTCACCTCGAGGTTCGCGTAGCGATCGACCGCGGACTTCACCTCGGTGCGTCGCGCGAACAACGAGTCGGCCTCGTCGAACAACAGCAGCGCGTGACCCGCGTCGGCGGCATCGAAGATCTTCGCGAGCTGCTTCTCGGTCTCGCCGACCCACTTCGAGACGACCTTCGAGAGATCGATCTGATACATCTCGAGATCGAGCTCGCGCGCGACGAGCCCGGCGACCATCGACTTGCCGGTGCCCGGTGGGCCGGAGAACAACGCGGCGACCCCGAGGCCACGCGGCATCTTTCCCTTGAAGCCCCACTTCTCGTGAACCTGATGGCTGTGCCGCACGCGGGCCGTCACGGCCTTGATGTCGTCGTAGGTGTCGGGAGACAACACGAGGTCATCCCACGTCTGCGTGATGTCGACACGCGTCGCGAGATCGCCGAGCCGCTCGGCGATGTTGTCGCGCACGCCCTCGCGAAGGTCGTGCATGGTCAACGCCGCGCCCGGATCGCGCGCATCGCGGCTCGCGCGCGCGGCGCTCACGCCACCGGCGATGTCACCCGCGCCGACGCGATAGCGCGACGACAGCTCGTCGAGCTCGCCGTCACTGACCGTCGCGCGCTCCTCGCCGAGCGCATCGCTCCACAGCTCGCGTCGCATCGCCGCCGTTGGCGACGGCCAGCGCACGCGCACGATGCGGCGCCCCGACAGGCGAAGGTCGACGCCCGCCATGCGCGAGGTCACGACGACGGGCCCGGGCGCGTTCTCGAGCACGCGCGCGAGCGCGCTGAGGGCCGTCGACGATTCGCCTTCGGGCGCGAGGAGCTCGTCGATCTCGGCGACCAGCGGGATCGAGTCCGTCAAGATGCACTCGCGCACGTGCGCGGAGAGCGTGGCCTCGAGCGCGTTCGCCGGAATTCGCGAAACGTCGACGGCGATCACCGCGCGCCCGATCTCCGCCGCGGCCATCGCGACGGCGGTTCGCCGGCCACCCGCGATCGGCCCCTCGACGACGATCGCGACGCGCTCGAACGAGTTCGTCGCTGCGGCGATGCGTTGCACGACGACACGTTGCGCGTCATCGAGCTTCGCCTCGAACGGCACGCGCACGACACCGCCGGCGCGCCGGATCAATTCTTCCGGCTCGTCGTCACCGCGCATGTACGACCACACGCGCGGCGGCACCGCGAGCGGCGTGGTCACGTCCATCGACGTGTCGTCCGGCGCGAGTAAGAACTGGAGCAGCCGGAGCGGATGGTTCGGAAGGACGACCTCGGCGACGGTCTGACTCCGCTCCGGATCGAGGTTCATGATGGTCGCGTAATGGGCGATCGAGAACCCCTTGCGCGCGTCCGTGCCACAGATCGGCTGGAGTAGCGCCAGGAGGAGGGGATCGACAGCCCGGGCGATCACCGCCCACAGGAAATCGACCTGATCCGGAGCGAGCCCCATCGTGGTGGCGAACTGAGCGTCACGACGCGATGTGTCGAGCCGGAGGTCCGCGAGGATGTTCTCGACCGTGCGGAGCTCCGATTGCGTCGACTCGAGGAGCTCCGGAGTGACTGCGACCCCCCCCCGGGCGACCGCCAATCGAGCGCTGAGGCGAACCCGTTGGAGCTGAAGGGAGAAGTAGTCAGACATCGGCCGAGTGTGAGATCTTCGGACATCTGGCGTCAACCAAAGGATTCCTTCGAGAAACCTCCGGCGTCACGGGCAGTTACGATAGTCGAACCCCGTAGAAAGAACCGCGATGA
>JAPLLF010000012.1 GCA_026387715.1 Pseudomonadota bacterium | reverse complement strand
TGCACCGCGATCTCGTCGAGGCCGCCCTCGCCGTGCACGACGGCGGCGCGCCGGACCCCGAGCGAGCCCAGGGCGCGCGCCATCGGCTCGCACCAGCGCCGATCGTAGACCCCCACGACCTGATGCCGGACCTGCGCCGGGTTCGTCAGCGGTCCGAGCAAGTTGAAGATCGTGCGCGTGCCGAGCTCGCGCCGCGCGCCGGCCGCGTAGCGCGTCGCCGCGTGAAACCGGGGCGCGAACGCGAACCCGATGCCCGCGACCTCGATGCACCGGGTGACCGTGGCGGGCTCGACGTCGACCGGGATCCCGAGCGCCTCGAGCACGTCGGCGGACCCGCACTTCGACGACAGCGCGCGGTTGCCGTGCTTGGCGACGATGCCGCCGCACGCCGCGAGCAGGATCGCCGCGAGCGTCGAGATGTTCACCGTGCCGACGCCGTCGCCGCCGGTGCCGCAGGTGTCGATGCTCTGCGCGAGGCTCGGACAGGTCAGCGGCAGCGCCCGCGCCCGCATCGCCGTCGCCGCGCCGACGAGCTCGTCGACCGTCTCGCCCTTGCTGCGGAGCGCGACGAGCAGGCCGCCGATCTGCGCGGGCGTCGCGTGGCCGTCCATGATGAAGCCGACGACCTCGGCCATCTCGTCGCGCGCGAGCGCTTGCTTGTCGATCGCGCGGCCGATCGCGCGGACGATCGCGGGCTCCCCGCTCACGCCGCCGCCATCTTCAAGAAGTTCGCGAGCAGCTGCTTGCCGACCGTCGTCATGATCGACTCGGGATGGAACTGCACGCCCTCGAGCGGCCGCGCGCCCGGCCCGAGGTTCGTCGCGCGCACGCCCATGATCTCGTCCTCCCACGTCTTGGCCGTGACCTCGAGGCCCTCGGGCAGCGACTCGGGCGCGATCACGAGCGAGTGGTAGCGGGTGGCGACGAAGGGATTCGGCACGCCGGCGAACAGGCCCCGCTCGTCGTGGAAGATCTTCGAGGTCTTGCCGTGCATCACGCGCGGCGCGCGCACGACCCGGCCCCCGAACGCCTGCCCGATCGACTGGTGGCCGAGGCACACGCCGAGGATCGGCAGCCGGCCCTTGTAGCGATGGATCACGTCGAGCGAGATGCCGGCCTCGTTGGGGGTGCACGGCCCCGGCGAGATGACGACGACGTCGGGCGCGCGCTCGCCGACCTGGTCGACCGTGATCGCGTCGTTGCGCTCGACGGCGACGTCCGCCCCGAGCTCGCCGAGGTACTGGGCGAGGTTGTAGGTGAACGAGTCGTAGTTATCGATCAACAGGACCTTCACGACGCGTCTCCACTTGTACCCTGGTCTGCCGTCCGCGCCATCGCGACCGCGCGGAGCACCGCGCGCGCCTTGTTGATCGTCTCCTGGTACTCGACCTCGGGCACCGAGTCGGCGACCAGGCCCGCGCCCGCCTGCACGTAGATCGAGTCGCCGACCGAGACCAGCGTGCGGATCGCGATCGCCAGATCGAGGTTGCCGGTGTAGCTCACGTAGCCGACGGCGCCTCCGTAGATGCCGCGCTGGTGCGGCTCGAGCTCGTCGATGATCTCCATCGCCCGGATCTTCGGCGCGCCCGACAGCGTGCCGGCCGGGAACGCCGCGCGGAGGACGTCGAGCCAGGTCCGCCCGTCGGCGAGATCGCCGACGACGTGCGAGGTGAGGTGCATCACGTGCGAGTACTTCTCGACGACCATCTGCTCGACGACCTGCACCGAGCCGATCTGCGCCACCCGCCCCACGTCGTTGCGCCCCAGATCGATGAGCATCAGGTGCTCGGCGCACTCCTTCGGATCGGCGACGAGCTCCGCGGCCAGCCGGTCGTCCTCGTGCGGCGTGGCGCCGCGCGGCCGGGTGCCCGCGATCGGGCGTACCTCGACGCGGCCGTCGGACAACCGCACCAGCGTCTCGGGGGACGCGCCGGTGACGCGCGCCTCGGGGAACTCGAGGTGGAACATGTACGGCGACGGGTTGATCACGCGCAGCGCGCGATACACGTCGAGCGGGCGTGCCCCTGCCGCGGGCTCGACGAAGCGCTGCGAGAGCACGACCTGGAACGCGTCGCCGGCGAGGATGTACTCCTTGACCCGCGCGACGCTCTCGCAGAACGCCGCCTCGGTCGTCGTCGACGGCGGCACCGGCCCCGTCAACGGCTCGCCGCGGCGCGGCGGCGTGAGCACCGGCAACGGCAGGCGCGGCGCGCGGAGCCGCGCGATGATCGCGTCGATGCGCTCGCACGCGCGCGCGTATGCGAGGTCGGCGCGCGCCGGCGTCCCGACGTACGGCGTGGCGACCACCTTGAGGGTCTGGCGCAGGTTGTCGAAGATCAGCAGCGTGTCGGTCACCACCATACACAGCGGCGGCAGATCGAGGCCGGGCGCGGCGCGCTGCGGGAGATCCTCGAACGCGCGCACGCAGTCGTAGGCGATCCAGCCGACCGCGCCGCCCCAGAACCGCGGCAACCCCGGCACGTCGACCGGGCGCATCTCGCCGAGGACCTCGGCGAGCGCCGCCGTGGGATCGGACGTGGCCCACTCGGCGATCTTCGGAGGACCGCCGCCGTCGACGTCGAGCCAGGTGACGTGGGCCATGCCGTCCTGCCAGCGCACGATGGCGCGCGGCGCGACCCCGACGAAGCTGTACGCGGCCCACGTGGCGCCACCCACGACCGACTCCAGCAGGAACGAGTGCGCCCCGCCCCCCAGGGCGGCATAGGCCGAGACCGGCGTGTCGCCGTCGGCGAGCAGCTCGCGGTAGACCGGGATGAGGTTCCCGCGCTCCGCTGCCGCCACGAACTCATCGCGAGTTGGCGTGTACATCGTCGAGGGGGTTATACTCGACGCATGGGTCCCCCTGGCCGCCAGCAGGCTCCGAAATCGGAGACGCGGGAGATGGTCGAGCGCGAGCAGAACGAGCTTCGGCGCCGAGCGTTCACTGCGCCGGCGGAGTGGACGATGCGCAGCAGCACGTTCTTCATCGCGTTCGTCGTGATCGCCGCGGGCATCACGATCGCCGCGCTCGTCCTGCGGTGATATAGAGCGGGCATGCATCCCGCCCTCGAAGCCACGCTCGCCGCCGTCGATCCGCAGATCGCTGAGCTCATCACCGCCGAGGAGCGGCGCCAGCGCGACAAGATCCGCCTGATCGCATCGGAGAACTACGTGTCGGGCGCGGTGCTCGCCGCGACCGGCTCGATCCTCACCAACAAGTACAGCGAGGGCTATCCCGGCAAGCGCTACTACGAGGGTCAGCAGTACATCGATCAGATC
>JAPLLF010000002.1 GCA_026387715.1 Pseudomonadota bacterium | reverse complement strand
GCGTTGAGCGGCACGCCAGCGCCGACCGCCGTCGCGCGCGCCTTGTTGATCACGCTCGGGTTGCCGCCGATGCCGTGGCCCACGATCGTCACGGCGCCCTCCTCGCCGAACTCGATCTGCTCGCCGATCACGTTGTCGAGCCGCTTGCGCACGTCGGCCCAGTCCGGGACGTCGGCGATGGTGAACCAGCACCGCAGCTCCTTGCCCTCGAGATCGAGGTGCGTGAGCGGGATCGACGCGGCCTCCAGGATCTGCAGGGTGTGCTCGACGGCCGCGCCGCCCGAGACCTTGAGCCGGATCAGGGCGTTCTGCCCGGTGACCGCGGCGACCTGCCGCTCGCGCTCCGGCGAGAAGTCGATGCGCGTGCCGCCGCCGTCCTTGTTGGTCGCGCGCGCGTACAGCGCGATGCCGCTCTTGCGCGCGAAGTCGACCGACGCGTCGTGGAGGACCTTGGCGCCCTGGGCCGCGAGCTCGAGCATCTCGTCGTGCGAGATCGACTCGAGGAGCTGGGCGGAGTCGACGATCCGCGGATCCGCGGTGTAGATGCCATCGACGTCGGAGCAGATCTCGCAGTAGTCGGCGCGCAGCGCACCCGCTAGGGCGACCGCCGTCGTGTCGGACCCGCCGCGACCGAGCGTCGTGATCTCGCGCTTGTACGACACGCCCTGGAAGCCGGCGACGATCACGACCTTGCCGCGATCGAGCTCGTCCTCGACGCGGAACGGCCGCACCTCGACGATGCGCGCGCCCGAGTGGCGATCGTTGGTGAGGATGCCCGCCTGCGAGCCGGTGAACGAGATGGCCTCGAGGCCCACCTCGGCGCACGCGATCGCGAGCAACGACATCGCCTCGCGCTCGCCGCACGTGAGCAGCATGTCGAGCTCCCGGCGCGACGGCGACGCGCTGATCGACTTGGCCTTCTCGATGAGCTGGTTGGTCGTCTTGCCCATCGCGGACACGACGACGACGACCTTCTTGCCGGCGGCCTTCGTGCGCGCGATGCGCTGAGCGACGAGCTTGATCTTGTCCGCATCGGCGACCGACGAGCCGCCGTATTTTTGGACCACGATTCCGGTGAGAAGCAGTGGAGACGTCACGCGAGCACCTTATTTCAACGCGATCGAACCGTCGAGGGGATGCTACGTTTCATCATGATGGTCGGTCGCTTGTCGCTCGCGCTGATCGCGCTCACCACGGCGGTCGCGTGCCAGCACCCGAACACCCCCCGCGCCATCGCGTGGCCCGACGCCCCCGCCGACATGCGGGACGAGGTCGACCGCGATCAGGCGATCGACGCCATGTGGGCGACGCCGCTCGGCGACGGCCGCAGCCGCGCCCGCCAGCGCATCGTGCTCGGCGCCGCGTCGAAGATCGGCGAGGCCCTCGACGAGGCCCAGCCCGACCTCGCGCTCGAGCGGCTCGAGCAGCTCGTCTCGCTGTGGTCGGAGGATCCGCAGGCGATCGGCCCGGACCTCGCCGCCGTGGCCCCGCTGCTCCGCCAGATGCGCGCGCGGTTCGCGCGGTCGGGATCGCTCGCCGCGGTGACGCTCGTGCTCGCCGTGCTGGCGGAGATCGACCCCCCGAAACGCGCGGCGTATCGCGCCGAGATCGACGAGGTCGCCGCGTTCGCCGACGAGATCGCCATCGCCGACGGCGGCGAGCAAGCGCGGCACGGCCAGCCGATCCTGCTCCTGCAGCCGACCGCGCTCGTGCTGCCGCTGCCGTGGATCGTCGATCGCTACGTCGCGCTGCTCGAGACCCGCCAGCTCACGATCACGAACGTGATCGCGGCGCACGGCGCCAGCGTCAACATCATCCGCAGCCACCCGGATTTGCTCCGCACGCATCGCCGGATCGCCAACGTGCTCGCCCGCGCCGGGCGCGCCCGGGAGATCTCGCAGCACCTCCAGCGGATCAAGGGGATCGGCGCCGACCGCGACCTCGCCACGCGCGCCGAGGTCCTCGCCGATCAGCCCACCGCCGCGGCGTACGTCGCGCTCGCGGAGGCGCTCCGCAGCGAGCCGCGCGACCCCGACGATCCGCGGACCGGCCGCGCGCCGGATCACGCGGCCGCGCTGGCGACCTGCCAGACCGCGCTCGCGACGTTCCCCACGGACCCGACGCTGCTCACGACCGCCGCCTCGGCCGCCCGCGCGCTCGGGCGCATCGATCAGCCGATCGCGCTGTACGGCTCGTCGCTGCTCGCCGCCGACGAGGT
>JAPLLF010001208.1 GCA_026387715.1 Pseudomonadota bacterium | reverse complement strand
TCGCCGGCGCGCTCGGCGACGAAGTAGTGGCGGCGCTCGGGGAACGTGAACGGATCGACCTGCACGAGGAAGCCCATCGGCGCGATCGGCCGCGACGCGAGCCAGCGGGTGATCAGCGCGTCGACGCGCACGCGTGTCGGGTGGGTCGGCGCGAGCTCGTCCGCCTCGACCCTGCGGACCGCGACGCCCTTGGCGCGCGCGCGGCGGAGCTGCTCGCGGAGGCTCTTGCCGTCGCGCACGACGCCGTCCCAGGCGGCGGGCGTCCACACCGGCTGATCGCCGATCCGCAGCTCGTCCCAGCCGGTCGCGTCGCGAAACCGCGCCTCGGTCGCGAAGCAGCAGACCCGGCGCTTCGCGGCGGTGGCGGCGGCGACGAACCGCGCGCACAGCTCCGCGAGCCGCTCGGGCGGGCCGATCGGCGCGCCGGCGGCGACCCACGCCCGCCCGGTGTCGACGTAGCCGATGCAGGCGTCGTCGCCGTCGAACCAGTAGCGAAACCCGGGCTCGAGGATCTGGAACGACGTCGCGTTCCAGCCATGCCGCTCGAGCAGCCTGGCGACGCGCGCGCGTTCGGCGGTGGCGACCTCGTCCATGCTACGGCGTGGGCGGGTCGGACGGATCGGCCGGCGCCGGCGCCGTCTTGTCGGGCACGAACGACACGCCGATGACGTCGGCCCGCTCGAGCCCGGCGGGGCGGTTGGCCTCGTCGTAGAACACGACCTCGATCGGCCGGCCGAGCTCGATCGCGGACGACGCGGTGCGCCGCTCGGTGACGTGCGGGTCGATCGCGACCTTGGCGCTCACCGCGAGCACCTCGATGCGACCGCGCGGGATCGACAGCTGGGTCGTCGCGTTCGGCGCGATCGTGCCCCGCGACGCTCCGTGGTTCGCGGCGCCCGTCGGGTAGATGTAGAGCTCCTCGATCGCGCGGTCGGTGCGATTGACGAGCCGGATCGACTGGAGCTGCGGTCCACACCCGGCGAGCAGCGCGACGGCGACGGCGATCTTCGGGGCGAGCATCGCGGCGAGCATAGTCGACCCCGGCGGCCGATGGGCTAGGGCTGCGCAGCCGGCGCCGGGCCCTGCAGCCGGTAGAGCGGCTGGGCCTTCGGATCGAAGGCGAACAGCGCGGGCGCGGGCCTGGTCTTGACGTCGGGCTCGTAGAACGCAAAGTCGTTGGTGTCGCCCTTGGGGTCGAGCACGATCGAGCGGTGGATGTGGCCGTCCCTGGCGGTGACGACGAACCGCAGCTCCTTGATCTGCGCCGACGGCGCCTTCGGGACGAGCCGCAACACGGTCGCGTCCTTGCCGTACGCTCCCGACGTGTCGAGCGTCACGGTGAAGTCGGTCGCGAGCGCGTCGCCGCCGGTGAGGAACGACACGGCGGCGGGCAGCACACTGTGGTCGGCCGCCGTCCGGGTGATCTCCTTGTTGACGTGATCGAGGTACCAGAGCGTGGTGCCGTCGTAGATGAACGTCTTCTTCGGCTCGATGCCGGCCTTGGTCTTCATCAGGTACTCGGCGCGGAGCTTGATGGGGCGGGTGACGAGGATCCGCCCGTCGTTCGACTCCGTGGTGCCGAACGTCTTGTTGGTCACGGTCTGGCGGAACTTCGCCGTGAGCTGGGGCGCGCTCGCGTAGAACTTCTGGACGCTCGCGAGGACGTCGGTGGCGCTGGGCGCGGCCACCGCGGCAGAGGAGGCGCACAGCGCGCCGAGCAGCACGATCGATCTCATGGCGTCGAGCATGACACGCCCTTCAGGGACGGCCGCCGCGGGCGTCGTCCCTATGGTAAATGGGGCCTAGGAGTATCCACATGACGACCGTCTACATCTACGACGCACTTCGTACGCCGCGCGGCCGCGGCAAGGCCGGCAAGGGCGGACTCGCGAACCACCATCCGCAGGAGCTGCTCGCGCAGGCGCTCAACAAGATGGCGGAGCGCAAGAAGCTCGACAAGAACCTCGTCGAGGATCTGGCGATCGGCTGCGTGACGCAGGTGAAGGAGCAGGGCGCGTGCATCGCCCGCAACGCGCTCATCGCCGCGGCGTGGCCCGAGGACATCACCGGCATGACGGTGAATCGGTTCTGCGGCTCGGGGCTCGAGGCGGTCAACGGCATCGCCGGCAAGATCGGCGCGGGCTTCATCGACGGTGGCATCGGCGGCGGCGTCGAGTCGATGTCGCGCGTGCCGATGGGCAGCGACGGCGCGATGATCGACGGCCTCAACGAGAAGCTGCGCAAGCGCCTGTTCATGGTGCCGCAGGGCATCTCGGCCGACCTGATCGCGACGCGCGAGGGCTTCACCCGCGCCGACGTCGACAAGTTCGCGCTCGCGTCGCAGCAGAAGGCGGCGCGCGCGATCGAGGAGCGCCGGTTCGCGAACTCGCTGTTCGACGTGCTCAACGACGACGGCACGGTCGCGTGCGCGCGCGACGAGCACCCGCGGGCCGACACCACGCTCGAGGGCCTCGGCACGCTCAACGCGGCGTTCGCGCAGCTGGGCGCGACGGCGATGGGGCCCAACGGCGAGACGCTCGACGAGCTCGCGCGGAAGATCTACCCCGACACCAAGGCGATCGACCACGTGCACACCGGCGGCAACTCGTCGGGCATCGTCGACGGCGCCGCGCTCGTCCTCCTCGGCAGCGAGGCGTGGGGCACCAAGGCAGGCCTCAAGCCGCGCGCGCGCATCCGCGCGATGGCGACGGCCGGCGCCGAGCCCGTGATCATGCTGACGGCGCCCGCGCCGGCGTCGCTCAAGGCCCTCGCCAAGGCCGGCATGAAGGCCTCGGACATCGACCTGTGGGAGATCAACGAGGCGTTCGGCGTGGTGCCGCTGCAGACCGCGCGCGCGCTCGGCATCGACCTCGATCGCGTCAACGTCAACGGCGGCGCGATCGCGCTCGGTCACCCGCTCGGCGCGACCGGCGCGATCCTGCTCGGCACGGCGCTCGACGAGCTCGAGCGCACGAACA
>JAPLLF010001126.1 GCA_026387715.1 Pseudomonadota bacterium | reverse complement strand
CGCGAGCGGCCTGCTGTGGCGCGGCGACGCGCTCGCCGAGTACCGGCTGTGGCGCGCGCGGTTTCCGGGCCTGCTGACCGCGCAGGAGACCGCGTTCGCCGCGGCGAGCCTGGGCGACGCCGCGCGCACGGCGAGGCGTCGCACGTGGTCGCTCGCCGCGTTGCTGACGGTGCTCGCGGCCGGCGTCGTCGCGCTCGTGTTCCTCAACGCCCGCGCGTCGAGCCAGCGGTCGCGCGCCGAGGAGAGCCAGCTCGTCGCCGAGCGGCGGGCGAGCGAGGCGCGCGACGCGACGGCCCTGCTGCGCGCCAAGGTGCTCGCGCAGTACAACGATCAGGGTCGCCGGGCCGTCATCGGCGGCGAGATGTTCGAGGGGCTCACCTACCTGGCCAACGCGCACGCGCTCGGCGCGGGCGGGCCGGCCTACGAGCTCCTCGTCGCGACGGCGTCCCGCGTCGTCCAGAGCCGGATCCGCAGCGTCGAGCACGACAACTCGATCACGCACGCGGGGTTCTCGCCCGACGGCACGCGGTTCGTGACGGGTGGATATGACAACCGCGCCCGGGTGTGGGCGACCGATACGGGGCAACTGGTCGCCGAGCTCCGTCACGCGGGCCCGGTCGTGCGCGCGGAGTTCGTGGGCGACGCGATCGTCACGGCGAGCCGCGACGGGACGGCGAGCTTGTGGGATGCGACGTCGGGCGTGCGCCGACAGGTGTTCGATGGGGGCGACGATCTCGTCGGGGTGAAGGTCTCGCCCGATCACCGGTGGGTCGTGACCGTGACGGCCAACGACCTCGTCAAGTTGTGGGTCGCGGACACGGGCCAGCTGCGCGCGATCCTCCATCCCAGATCAGCAACGAGCGCGACCCTGGTCTTGAATTCGCCCTGTGCGTTCAGCCCGGACGGCGCGCTGGTCGCCGCGGGCGATCACCTGGGCACGTTGCGGGTGTGGCAGATCGCGACCAACAAGCTGGTGTCGACGGCCACGGGACACACCGATCAGATCAACGTCCTCCAGTTCTCGCCGGACGGGCGCCAGCTGCTGTCTGCCAGCAGCGATCACACCGCCGCGACCTGGGAGGTCGCTACCGGGCGTCGCTTGCAGGTGTTCACGCACGCCAAGCGCATCAACGACGCCGCCTACAGCCCCGATGGGCAACAGGTCGCGACGGCCTCGAATGATTTTACCGCCGTCGTGTGGGACGCCACCACCGGCGCGCGCCGGTTCACCCTCGCGGGACACACCGCGGGGGTCAACCGGGTCGTGTTTCGGGGGGACGGCAAGCAGCTCGCCACCGCCGCGGATGACTCGATCGGCATCCTCTGGGATGCGGCGACCGGGCGACGCGTCGCACGGCTGATCGGCCACGGGGGCGCGGTCAACGACGTGAGCTACTCGGCACGCGGGGATCGCCTGGTCACCGCGAGCGAAGACAACACCACGATCCTGTGGAAGGCCGATCCCCAGGAGGTGTCGACCCACCTGGTGGGCCATCGCGGCACCGTCTACTCGGTGGACTTCTCGCCGGACAGCACCCGGGTCGTGACCAGCGGGCAGGATGGGACGACCCGGATCTGGGATCGTGCCTCCGGCACCGAGCAGCTGGTGCTGCGTCAGGCCGGCGAGGTGCGACGGGCGCTGTTCAGTCCCGACGGACACCTCATCGCGACCGCAGGTTTCGATGGCGCCATTCGCATCTGGGACGCGCGAACGGGTGCCCTTGCCCAGCTCATCCCGGGCCACACCGATCGCATCCTCGACCTCTCCTGGCATCCGGACGGCGATCACCTCGTGTCGGCGAGCAAGGATGGCACCGCGCGGGTGGTCTCGCTGACGACGCCCGACGTGATGACCTTCCGGGGTCACACCGGCCCGCTGTTCACCGCCAGGTTCTCGTCGACCGGGGACGCCGTGGTGTCGACGGCCGAGGACAACGTCACGCGATCGTGGGATCCGAAGACCGGCGTCGAGCGGAACCACTGGGCCGATCCCAACACGATGGCGACCGCCTCGTTCGATCGCTCCAACCAGTTCCTCGTCGGCGCGACGTTCGCGTCGGTGGCCAAGGTCTGGCGGGTGGACAACGGCGAGAAGGTCTCCGAGCTGCTCGGGCATGCCGGGACGATCATGGACACCTCGTGGAGCCCCGACGGTGAGTTCGTGACCACCGCGAGCCTCGACACCACGGTCCGGATCTGGGACGTGCAACGTGGCGAGACCCTCGCGGTGTTCCAGAACGACGACCTCGTCTGGTCAGCCCGCTACTCGCACGACGGTCGTTTCATCGCCACCGTGGGCGATGACGGCCGGGTGACGATCTGGACGCTTCCCCCTCCCGCCGGGCCGATCAGTGAGCTCATCCGCTGTTACGTGCCGCTGGTGCTGAAGGACAACCGGATGCTGCGGATCCCACTTCCGAAGTGCACCTGAAGTGCAAACCAAGTAAGGATTGCACTTCGCGTGTATTCGTCATCGTAGTTAAGTGCAAAATTAGCCAGAATTTGTATTCTGACTCACTTAAAAAAGCGGCTCATCACGTGCAGAAGGACAGCTCACCTATGAAGAAGACCACGACCAAGAAACTGACCCTTCAGCTCTCGACCGTTCGCAAGCTGCAGGAGACCTTGAGCGACGACCAGCTCAAGGCGGTGGTCGGTGGTGCGAACTGCGTGACCTCGGGAACGATCGGTTCGCGCGCCGCCGAGCTCTGCTGATCGATCTTCAGAAAACCGCAGGAAAGGCTCCCCCATGAAGAAGATCAAGAACAAGAAACTGACCCTTCAGCTCTCGACCGTTCGCAAGCTGCAGGAGACCTTGAGCGACGATCAACTCAAGGCGGTGGTTGGTGGTGCGAACTACCAAACCGGCGGTTCGCGCGCCGTCGAGCTCTGCTGATCGATCTGCGAGCAGAATCAGAAAACCGTACGAAAGGCTTCATCTATGAAGAAGATCAAGAACAAGAAACTGACCCTTCAGCTCTCGACCGTTCGCAAGCTGCAGGAGACCTTGAGCGACGATCAACTCAAGGCGGTGGTGGGTGGTGCATGCCCGACGACGTCGGGATTTACCGGTTCGCGCGGCGTCGATCTCTGCTGATCGGCGTCGTGTTTGTCTGAGATTTGGTATTGCCGTCCTGGCACGCTCGTCGCGATCGCCCGGGACACCAGCTACCTGTTCGTCGTGGCAGGCTCGATCGTCCTGATCGAGGATGTCGACGTCGATGAGCTGTCGCGGATCCTCGCGCTCACGGCTCGACCGATCCTTCAAGCAGACCTGCTGACCCACTGCTCGAACGAGACGCTCGACACCCTTCTCAACCTTGGCGTGCTGGTGCAGACCCACCACGCAGAACCGATCATCTCCGACATTCCGAAACGATGTCGACGGTTGGTGATCGGGCTCTCGGGATCCGTCGCGGTGACCGGCGCCCTGACCTACGTGGTCCCACTCGCGCGCATGTTCGCCGAACACACCGACATCATCATCACCGCGGGTGCGAGTCAGTTCATCGAGCCCCGTGTCTTCGACTACCACGGCATCCCGACCTGGCTCGATCTCCACGAGCCACGCCAGGGCGTGGCGATTCCCCACAAATATCTCGCGGATGCCGATCTGATCTTGATCGCGCCAGCCTCGGCAAACACGATCCAGCGACTCGCCACCGGGGCGTGCTCGGATCTGCTCTCCCTCGTCGTCGCGATGACCAAGGCGCCCGTCGTCGTCGCACCCTCGATGAACCCGCAGATGTGGTCGCAGCCTGCGATCGCGCGCAACGTCGCCCAGCTTCGGCGCGACGGGATCTGGGTGATCGATCCCGGGCTCGGCTTTCCGCTCTCCGATCCCGACCATCCCGCGCTCGGGGCGATGGGGTTCGATCTCGCGGGGCTCGTGCGCGCGCTCGACGGGGTGCTCACCCAGCACGCCGCATCACTGGCGCAGTCGACCTCCTAACCTGGCGCCAACAGGAGCGCACGATCCCACACCGGCTCGATGATCGAGACTGCCGCGAGCAAGCCAAGTCCGAGGCCGACCAGGCCACCCTGAAGCGAGAGCTCGAGGTCGCGCACCTCCGGCACCTCCAGCGCGCGCCGATACCACTGGTGGGCGGTGGTGCGAAGCTCGTCATCGTCGAAGAACTGCGCCAGGCGATTGAAGAGGTGCGCCTGGCTGATCGCCCCATGGCAGAGGCTGTGATCGATCGTGAGGTGCGCACGCTCGTCGTTCGATCGCCGTGACGACACCAGCGCCAGCGCGTGACCGGCGGCGACCCAGGTCGAGTCACCCAGCGCGCGCCCGGCACGCACCAGGGTGATCGCGGTCGACGCGTCGCCGTAGCACCAACCATCGAGCACGCCGTCGAAGCGTGGCATCGTGCGATCTCCGATCATCATCCCGTAGCGCGGGACGTGATCGGCGCGTTCCTGCGCGCTGAGCCACGCGAGCGCACCCGGGAGCAGCGTGGTGGCGTGGGGGCTCATCGAGATCGCCGCGGCGAGAAAACCGATCACGCCAGCCTGGCCATGGGCGATCCCGAGGTTGTGATACCCCGCCGGGAACACGGTCTCGTTCGCGTCGATCGTTCGCCACGCGATCGCGTGGTCGAGCCGCTCGGCGCGCGCATCGAGGTGCGCGACGACGCGGTCGACGATCGTCGAGAGGCCACGCTCGAGCCCATAAACCCCGAGGCCGACGATCCCGGTCATCAGCTCGAGCTCGTAGGTCCACGGCGCGGTCGCGACGGCCGTCGCGATCAGCTCGTCGAGCTGGGCCAGCACCTCCCCGGTGTCCCCGATCACGTCGGCGAGCTGGTGCATGACGAACCCGGTGCCGGCGTAGCCGGAGAACAACCACGGCGTCGGGTTCATCATCACGAGGTCGAGGGAGCGCTGGATCGACTCGAGCGCGAGGTCGGCACCCTCCGGGGCGCCGTCGAGCGCGCGGTAGCCATGCAGCAACGCGACCCCGGCCTGGCCGCTGGCCAGCGACGGCTCATTGACCTCTCCCGCGCGGCGCGCGACCTCGTCGGCGATCACGTCGATCAGGGCACGGGTGCGCGCCGCGAGCTCGCCCTCGAGGATCGGCGTCCAGGTCACGCCAGGCCCTCGACGAGGTGGGCGTTCAGGCCGCCTACCGCGAGCAGCTCGGCGTGCGTGTCGTGCGTGACCAGTGCTCTCCCGTCGAGCATGAGGCGGAGCAAGGCTGGGCGCGCTCGCCCCTCGGAAGCAGGCATCGTCGTCATCATACAAGCCAACGACGTGAACAACGCGTGATCTGGCTCCACCGTGGGTGGGGGCCGCGGCTCCTGTTCGTATGCTCCTTCCAGTTCTTGGGATCGTGCTCGACGCGATCGATCGTGAGATCGCGTCGTCCGTTTCGCATCACGTCGATGCCGGGATCGAGCTCTCGCTCGTCGGCGCCGCGACGCGCGAGGCCTTCGAGCCCGGCGTCGGCCTCGACGTCGTGCTCGGCGTGTTCGGCGAACCTCGGGATCCACACCACCCGCGGATCCGCGACCGCCTCCGCGATCGGATCGCCGATCGGATCGCCGACCGGATCGTCGGCGGTCACGCGATCGACACGCCCCGTCGTCAGGGGTGGCCGATCCTGGCGCGGCCACGGCTCGAGCTCCACCTCGGGGGGCAGCTCGGGGTCGACGGCGATCGGCAGCAGGCGCGGCTCGGGATCGGCACGGGCCTCGGTCCGATCGGCGTCGGCCTCGGCGCGACGCTCGACCACACCGATCACCTCGCCTTCGCGCTGAGCCCCGAGGTGCGGCTTCGCCACCGCGTCGGGCCGCAGCCGCGCTCGCCGTCGTTCGGCGGGTTCGTGCGCGCCGACGTGTTCGTCGATCGGGGCGAGGCCGATCGGATCAGCTTCGGGATCTTCGGCCTGTTCGATCTCTACTAGACTGGGTCGATGACGGTCCGCGACGAGCTCGAGGCGGCGCTGCGCGCGCGGTGGGATCGCGAGACGCTCGCGGTGTACGCCGATCACCTCGAGTCGATCGGCGAGCCGCGCGGCGAGCTGATCTCGATCGATCTGCGGATCGACGAGACCGGCGCGACGCCGGCGCTGATCGCGCATCGCCGCGCGCTGATCGACCAGTGGTTCGGGTTCCAGCCGGCGGGCGTGCGCCACGGCTTCGTCGACCTCGACGCGTCCAGCGCCGATCCGGTCATCCAGCTCGAGCTGCTCGACGGCCCGGCGGCGCCGTTCGTGCGCTCGACGATCATCGTCGGCGCGCCGGCCACGATCGTCGCCGCGCTCGCGAAGCTGTCCGAGACCGAGCGGCCCTGGCTCACGCGGCTCGTGATCCGGCAGTGGTCGGAGGGCGAGGCCCCGACGATGCCCGACGTGCTCGTGGCCCGGCTCGTGCGCGCGACGCCGCACCTCGCGCACCTCGAGATCGACGGGCGCCGCGTGATCGGCGCGTTCGCGCATCCGGCGGTGCGCCACGCGCGGCTGTCGGGCTGCGACGCCGTGACGGCGCTGCCCCCAGGGTTGACCTCGCTCGACTTCGCGTTTCACGCGCACCTCGCGAGCAAGCACGAGAAGAAGATCGTCGCGCGCGTGCGCGATCGGCTGCTCACCGGGCCGCTGCCGCACCTGACGTCGCTCGATCTGTCGCGCAACGAGCCCGGTTACCTCGATCCCGATTCGCTCGGCGGGGAGGAGGACGTCTACGGCATCCTCGCCAGCCTCGCGCTCCGCGCGCAGCTCGAGGTGCTGCGGCTGCCGAGGCTGTTCGCGCCGCGACAGGAGGGGCTGTTGCGCGCGGCGCTGCCCGGGATGCCGAACCTCCGCGAGCTCGTGGTCGGCGGCGCCGCTCAGGTCGTGGGCGCCACCGGCGCGTAGCGCTGGGTCCGAGGATCCCACGAGACGACGTCGGCGTCGGGCGCCTCGAAGTCGAGGCCCCGCACGAACCGCTTGATCGGGCGAAACCCGTCGGTCATCGGGATCTCGGCGACGACGCGCAGCCGGCGCGGCCGCGCGTACTCCGGGAGCGTCGCCACCGCGGCGGACACCGCGGCGAGATCGAGCGCGGCGCCCGCGTGGAGCTGGAGCGCGGCGACCGGGCCGTGGGCGTCGACCGCGACACACAACGCCACGCCGGGCACGTCGTAGATCGCGTCCTCGATGCGGGTCGACGCGACCGCGCCCATGCGGGTCGCGATCATGTTGTCGTGGCGATCGACGAACCAGAAGTCACCGACGGTGTCGACCTCGAACAGATCGCCGGTGACGAACCACGTGTCGCCCGGCTCGAACGCGTCGCGCAGGATGCGCCGGGGATCGATGTGCGCGATGTCCGAGCCCGCGCGCGCCGCCAGCCGGGCGACGAGCATGCCGGGTTCGTCGAGCCGCGCGCGGATCAGGTGCCCCGCGCCGTCGCGCACGAAGTCGCTGTCGTGGCCGTCGGCCGCGGTCGTCCAGGCGGCGACGACGACCTCGGGGGAGCCGGGGAGGGCGCGGCCGACGGAGCCGACCTTCTTGCCCGACGAGTTGACGAGCACGGTGTGCGCCTCGGTCGAGGCGTAGAGCTCGCACACCGAGACCGGCCCGAACCGCTCGACGAGCCGCTTCCACACGTCGGTGCGCATGCCGCTACCGGCGAACAGCCGCACCGGGCTGTTGTTCTCGCCGACGACGCTCGGCGCGTCGACCAGCCGCCGGCACATCTCGCCCGCGTAGTACACGACGCTCGCGCCGTAGCGCCGGACCTCGTCCCAGAACGTCTGCGGCTCGAACCGACTCGCGAGCGCGAGGCGCGCGCCGCCGACGAGCGCGCTGCCCACGGCGACGAGCGAGCCGCTCGGGTGATGCAGCGGCAGGCAGCAGTACACGGTGTCGCGCGTCGTCAAGGTCGCGGCGGCCGCGGCGCCGAGCGCGGAGAACGCCCACCGGCGGTTCGTGATCCGCATCGCGCGCGCCGGCTCGTGCCGGCCCGACGTCACGAAGATCATCGCGAGATCGCGCGCGCGGCCTTGATCGGGGCGATACCACGACGGGATCGTGACCAGATCGACGTCGATCTTCTCGAGGTCGATGACGTCCGCAGGCAGCCCGCGCTTGGTGCCGGCGATCAGGTCGCGCCGATGGCGCTCGGTGACCTCGGGATCGGCGGCGGCGTGGGTCGCGGCGATCACCTGCGGTTCGCCGACACCCCCGAGCACGAGGATCGTCGCCGAGGTCTCGGCGCGCACGCGGGGCGCGCCGTCGGGATCGACGATCACGACGTCGGTCTCGCCGAGCTCGAGCACGTGGCGCAGCAGCTCGGTCGGGGTGTCGGGCGCGTACAGCACCGCGATCGCGCCGAGCCG
>JAPLLF010000470.1 GCA_026387715.1 Pseudomonadota bacterium | reverse complement strand
GGCGTGATCGTCAGGTTCGCGGTGATCGTGGCGGGCTGGCCGACCACAGAGACGTTCGCGACCAGCGAACCGCCGAACTGGACGTTGCGATCGACCTTGGCGACCGTCAGCGTGGTGCCGGTGAGCGAGAGGTCGACCTTGCTGCGCTCGTCGGCGGACAGCGCCTGGAACGGCATCGGCACGATCGGCGGCAAGCTGATCGCGAGCGAGAGCGGTCCGGATGCCGCGCCGGCCTTGCTGGACGGGATCAAGCGCGCGAGCTGATCCTCGCCAGCGGTGCCGCGCACCAGCACGTCGCCGCTGGTCATCCCGATGCCGCGGGCGAGCACGCCGAGCACGCCGGCCTGACCGGGCGCGCCGTCGATCAGCAGGTTGACGCCCTTGGCGAGCCGCAGGTGGTTGCCGACGAGGAACGGCGAGACCGCGGACGCGAAGCCGGTCGGCAGCTTGCTGGCATCGAGATCGTCGGTCTCCTCCGAGACCACCAGGATGACGTGCCTGGTGGTGATCGTGCCGAGCGCGTCGAGCCCGTCGAACTTGAAGCCGCCCGGCTTGGCCATCACGATCGCGCCGTGCCACCCGCTGCGCCCCGACCACACCGCCGCGGACATGTCGGGGATCCCGGTGACGGCGAAGCCAGGGCCGTCGGCGGTCACCGACATGCCGGCGAGCAACCGAAAGCCGGGCAACGTCGCGAGCTTGGCCGTCGCGTCGGCGGTCGGGTCGGCCGCGGCGGAGCTCGTCAGGCCCGCCGTCAGGGTCGCAGCGACCAGCACCGACAGGGGAACCAGGTTCAGGGAGTGTCGGGGCATTTCTTAGCGACGCACTGTGCCGTTCGGTGATTCATCCTCGCAACCAGCTTTGGGCGTGAACTCGACGATATTTTTCACGCTCGGAGGCGCCTCTTGACGAGATCGTGTAGGAGTGACACTAATAGGTATGCGCATCCCGCTCGACGATCGCAGCCGCGTGCTCGTGCTCACCGGGGCGGGCATCTCCGCCGAGAGCGGCGTGCCGACGTTCCGTGACGCCAACGGCCTGTGGGAGGGCCACGACGTCACCCGGGTCGCGTCACCCGAGGGGTTCGAGGACGATCCCACGCTCGTGTGGCGGTTCTACGCGGGGCGGCGGGCGGCGATGGCCGGGGTCCGGCCCAACGCTGGCCACGCGGCGCTCGTCGCGCTCGAGGCCCGGCTCGGCGATCGGTTCCTGCTCGCGACCCAGAACGTCGACGGGCTGCATCGCGATGCGGGCAGCACCCGGATGGTCGAGATGCACGGCAACCTGATGACGACGCGGTGCGCGACCTGCGACCGCGCGCCGTTCCGCGACACCACCGCGCACGCGACGGTGCCGGTCTGTACGTCGTGCCACGGCGGCCTGCTGCGGCCCGACATCGTGTGGTTCGGCGAGTCGCTCGATCCCGCGGTGCTGGATCGCCTCGAGCAGTTCGTCACGACCGCGGGGCGCGACCTCGTGTTCGTCGCGGTCGGCACGTCGGGCGTCGTGTACCCGGCGGCGGGCCTCGTCGAGGTCACCCGGCGGGTCGGCGGCACGAGCTACCTGGTGAACCTCGAGCCGCCGGCCAACGTGGCGAGCTTCGATCACGTCGTGCTCGGCCCGTCGGCGACCCAGCTGCCGACGCTGTTCGCCTGACGTCAGGGCTTGTACGAGAACCGGGCGGTGATCGCTCCGCGCTTGCCGGTGCCGATCTTGACGGTCATCGACTTGCTGCCGAGCGTGGGGTGCCACGCCTCGAGCGTGTAGGTCCCCACCGGCAGCCCCTTGATCGCGAACGCGCCGTCGTCGCCGGTGACCGCGAAGAACGGGTGATCCTGGACGACCGCGTACGCCTTCATCCACGGGTGGACGTCGCAGCGCACCTCCAGCACGTCGTCGGCCTTCGGCGAGGTGTCGAGCGCGAGGTCGGGATCCTTGGGGGCGTGCGGCTTGTTCCAGGTGTTCTTGCCCGCGATCTGGCCGTGGACGTTGTGGAACGTGCCGTCGCTGTTGCGCACCGCGAGCTTCTGCCCGGCGACGACGCCCACCACGTGCGGCGCGTACATGCAGTCCTTCTGATCGAGCAGCACGGGCGTCGCCGGCGGGCCCTTGAGGGCGAGCCCGGGGGTGCCGTTCTTGATCCGCACGAGGACGTCGCGGAGCTTGCCCCGGGTGACGACGACCTCGTCGGCGAGTCGCGGGGTCTTGCCGTCCGTCTTCGCGCAGTAGGCGTCGGCGTCGCGGCGGAGCGTCGCGCGCTCGGGCGGATCGCCCTCGAACAGCACCGTACCCGTGATGCTGCCGACGTTGTCAGCGCGCGCGCCGCGGGGGATCGCCGTCGCGAGGAGCAGGGTCGTGAACATCAGCGCGCGCATCGCCGTCAGTCATAGCAGCGAGCGGGATCCTGGGATACGGAATCGCCGGGACCACCACTCCATTCGTCACGTACCAGGTCATCACGGCACCCTGCAGCAGCGGGATGCGCAGCTGCGCGGGCGGATGGGTCCGGGCGAACGCGAACACGAGATCGGGGACGCCGAGCGCCTGCTGGCGCGCGAAGAACGACAGGAGCAGCAGCGCGCCGCGGTGCTGCCAGGTGTAGCCGGGGCGATGCTGGCCGGCGCGCAGCGTGTTCGCGATGCCGGCCGCGTCGGCGGCGAGCTCGTCGGGCTGGTGGAACGCGGGGACGATCTCCTGGGTCGCGGCGCGAACGTCGGCGACGATGCCGCCGTCGCCCTCGCAGGTCAGGTGATGGAGGTAATGGTGCGCGAGCTCGTGCCCGAGCACCCACGCGAGCCCCTCGTCGAACAGCTCGTGCTGGCGCGTCAGCTTGTGGCGATCGAGCCGGCGGCGCGGGTCCTCGCGATCCTGGGGCGGATCGACGAGCGCCCCGTCCGCGCGCTGGTGCGCGGCCATCCAGTCGACGTAGGCCGCCGTGGCGTCGACGTCGAACACCTCCTCGGCGGCGCGCGCGGCCGCGAGCCGGGCCAGCACGTGCAGCAGATCGTCGGTGACCGTGACCCGGGGCTGCGCGAACCCCGCGCACGACGCGTACGCGTTGACGCCCTCGGTCGCGAAGTCGATCGACACGTGCGCGACCTGGTCGCGGTACCACGGTGGCAGCCCGTCGACGAGCTCGTGGAGGATGCGGGTCGCCTTGCGGTGGAGCGCGGCGAGATCGACGGTGTTGATGGCGTCCATCGTCGCGGCTTCGTCCGGGTCGGCGACCGGCGGGCGAGGCGTGGTCGCCCGTGGTGGAGGTGGCCCGCAGCCGACGAGCAGGACCACCGCGAGGGCGAGGCGCATGGCGCGATCGTAGCGCGCGTGGGGGCAGCGGGTCGGGAAACCACCGGCACGGGGTGGCAGGTGGGGGGCCGATCGTCGATGATCGCACCGTGGCCGAGCTGCCGGTCAAGCTGGGGGGGATGGAGGCAGTGCCGCCGGCGCTGCGCTTCCAGATCACCGACGTGCTCGCGACGCTGCCCCAGGGCGGGCGCTCGCTCGAGGGCGTCGAGCTCGATCGCGTGCTGCGGTTGCAGGAGGACGCCAAGCCCTGGATCGGCGCGGATCCGGGGCTGGTCGAGCTCGGCTACTGGATGATCGCGCCGACGCAGTCGCTCGAGATGCGGCGGCAGGGCTGTCGGTGGCTCGCGCGGTTTCCGTCGGTGAAGTCGGTGAAGCGCCTCGCGGCGCTCGCGCAGGATCTGCAGACGCCGCCGCCGGTGCGCGAGCAGGCGATGTGGTCGCTCGCCGCGCGCCAGCTGCGCGCGATGCATCCCGCCACGCTGTGGCCGGTCGACGCGATCGCGATCGCCGACGAGGCCCTGGCGCGGCTGGCCGACGCCGCGACGAGCGAGGGCAAGGTCACGTCCGAG
>JAPLLF010000246.1 GCA_026387715.1 Pseudomonadota bacterium | reverse complement strand
CCGTGCGCGGGCGTGACGAGCGCGAGCTGGAGGTCGGTCGTCTCGGTCGACCAGGCGATCCGCGTGCCATTCCAGGTCGAGACCGCCGACGGTGACAGCAGCACCAGCTGGCGCGCCGTGCCGACGTAGACCATCGATACGATCAGCTGGTGGATCGGCACCGGTGCCCACGCTTGCTGGGGCCCGAGCGTCAGCTCCCAGACGTCCTTGCCCGTCGAGACCGCGAGCCGATTCGACGTCACCGCGACGACGGTCGGCGGCGCCTGATCGAACCGCGCGAGCAGCTTGCCGGTGGCGAGCTCGACGGCCCGGACCTCCCGGCGATCGATCAACGCCACCCATGTGCCGTCGGGTGGCATCCGGGCGTCGGTCACCGCGTGGGTCGGCTCGAGCGTCGTCGCCGTGCGCGCGGCGATGTCGTACACCACGGCGTGGTGCTGATCGTCGATCCCGACCGCGCGATCGCCAGCCAGCGACGTCTCGACGTAGCCGCACGGACGCCCGTCGAACGCCGTCACCTGGCCATTCGCAGGATCGAACAGCACGGGCGCCTGGGTCGGCGTCGTCACGAGCAGCTGGCCATGGGCGACCCAGCGGACGTGCACGTTGACCGGGAACGTCTTGGCGATCACGAGCTTACGCCGCACGAGATCCCAGACGTAGACCGAGCCCGCGCGCGTGCCCTGGGCGAGGCGCGTCCCGTCGGGTGACATCTCGAGCGAGATGGTCATCTCGGCGGGGCCGTCGAAGGCAAACGCGATCCCGCGCACCGCCGCGGACTTCGCGATCGCGCGGATCTCGTCGGCGTGCTTCGTCGACGTCGCGATCTGCTTGAGCACGGCGATCGCCTCGGTCGGGTTGGTCTCGACCAGCGCCCGCGCGCGCGCCACGATCATCGCCTCCGCGCGGTCGGCCTCGCGATCGCGCGCGGCCTCGGCCTCGGCCTGCAACACGCGCGCATCGTCCCGCGCGTCGGTGGCCGCGTTCCGCTCGGCCACGATCCGCGTGACGCCGATCCACGCGAGGATCGCGAGGGTCACCATCGCGACCGCCGCGACCCCGAGCGCCCCGCGATGCTTCCGGGCGAACCGCGCGACGCGTTCGCGGCGCGAGTAGCGGTGCGCCTTGACGAGCTGGCCCGTCGAGAACCGTCGCACGTCCTCGCCGAGCTTCTCCGCGTTCGGGTAGCGCTGGTCGGCGTCGAAGCGCAGCGCCTTCTCGACGATCGCGACGAGCTCGGCCGGCGCGTTGGGCGCGACCTCGTCGAGCGGCAGCACCTTGTGCTGGTGCGTGCTCGCGAGCAGCTCGGTCGCGCTCTTGCCCGCATGCGGCGGCTTGCCAGCGAGCAGCTGGTAGAGGCAGGCACCGAGCGCGTAGACGTCCCCCTCGGTCCCCTGCTCCTCGCCGCGCGCCTGCTCGGGCGACATGAACCCGGGCGTGCCGAACACCGAACCATACTGCGTCTGCAGGCTGTCCCCCGCCGACAGCTGCGCGGCGCCCTCGACCACATCCTCCTCGCCGATCACCTTCGCGAGCCCCCAGTCGATCACCACCGTCTCGCCGAGATCGCCGACGAGGATGTTCGCGGGCTTGAGGTCGCGATGGATCACGCCGCGCTTGTGCGCGTGCGCGATCGCGTCGATCGCGGCGAGCACCGCCGGCAGCAGGACGAGGCGCTCGTCGAGCCGCTTGGCCCGCGCGAGCAGCTCGTCGAGCGGGCGCCCCGAGACTCGACGCATGACGTAGAACGGGCGCCCGTCGGTGCCGATGCCCGCGTCGTACAGCGGCACGATCGCGGGGTGCTCGAGCCGCGCGGTGATCTGGACCTCGCGCGCGAACCGCCGCGGCGTGCCGGTGATCTGCGGCAGCACCTCCTTGAGCGCGACGGTGCGCCCGAGCTGCACGTCGAACGCCTCGACGACGCGGCCCATGCCACCCCGCCCGAGCTCGATCCCCAGACGATAACGCTCGCCAGTGGCGCGCGGGCGCAGGACGTTGGGCGCGGCCTCGCGATGCGCGGGCTCGTGGCTCGGGAGATCGAGCGTCGCGCCGACCGTCGCGCCGCTATCGGATGCCGGATCGGGATCGGTCGCAAGGAGCGTGTCCTCCGACCCTTCCTTCGACCCTGGGGGGCCTTCGGGCTTGGCGGTCACGCGGCCTCCGCCGATCTCAGTCAATGTCCCAGTCGATGTCGGACATCCCGCGGGGATCGTTCCGGATGTCGACCGCCCGGGTGCGTTCGTCGCTGCCAGCTGGCGGCGTCTTGGGCTTTGTCGGCGGAGGGCCGACCGTGGGAGTCATGCGCGCTGGTGGTGGTGGTTTGCGATCGAGCGACGCGAGGCTGTCGATGTGGGCCATCCGCGTCGCCTCGTCGTTGCCCACCTCGGCGAGCGGGCCCCGACTCGGTGGCGGTAGCGGCGCACGTCCGCGGGCCTGCGGATCGAACATGGTCTGTCCGTCGATGCCCGCCAGATCGTCGGCGCCGTGGACGAGCCGCGTCGCCTCGTCGTCGATCGGCGGCGCCGCGATCGACGCCTTCGGCAACGCGCCGGACTGCGTCGCGCATATGGTCGTTGACCTGCCGGGTCGGCTCGTCCCCGAACGGCGACGGCACGGGCCGCTTGGGCGCCACGCTCTCGTTGCGCGCGCGCGGGGGCGCCGCCGTTGGGCGGTTGCGCGACGGTGGCGCGAGCTCGGGCGCGAGCTGCTCCGGCGGCAACGTCATCGGCGGCGTGCCGACGTCGAACTGATCCGGCGGCAGGTGATCGGGCGCCATCTGGTTGCGGTGATGCGGCTGCAGGTGCTCCGTCGGATGCTCGCTTCCCGACGAGCCCCAGTGCACCGGTGGCGCCGTCGGCGCGGGCGGCGGCATGGTCCGCTTGTCGCGGCGTGACTTCGCCTGCGCCGCGGCGAGCCCGCTGATCTGTGCGGGCTTGGCGGGGACGTCGGCGCGCGGGGCGGGCACCGTCGGCGACAGCGGCCCGTTCATCGGGCGGGCCACGTTCGGTGCGGGCGCCGGCGCGGGAGCCGGCCCGTCGTCGAAGTCGAAGTCGTACCCCTTCGGCGGCGCCGCGCCGATGTAGACCTGCGAGTCCTCGTCGGCGAGTCGGCCGCCTTCGTCGCGCAGCATGCGGAGGATGCGCGTGCGCTCGCCGGCCGACAGCTGATCGCGCCGGCCGTGGCCGGTGTGGCCGTGGTGCACGCCGGTGCTCGGGCTGATCGAGAAGCCGCCGGTCGGGCCGGGCGCCTTCTGCTGCTCGACGAGCTTCGACAGCGGCATCGGCGCGTCGAGCTTCTTGCCCTTCGGCGGCTGCGGGTTCGCGCGCGCGTTCATCGGCACGCCGGGGTTGGTCCCCGCCTTGTTCGAGAAGATGCTGGTCGCCGAGCGCAGCCACTTGCGCGGGCCCGAGACCTGCTCGCTGCCCATCGGCGGCGGCGCCCCGGCGTACGCCGGCTGCTTCGACGGCTCGAAGCCGGTCGAGCCGCCGAGGATCGCCGCGGCCGCGCGCGCGGCGTCCTCCGTGCACTCCGCGGCGCGCGGGATGAAGCGACGCACGATGTCATCGGTCTTGCCGAGCTGGTGCTGATGCGGACGCTCGACGAAGCGGATGCCGACCTTCTCGAGCCAGGCGATCGGCGGATCCGCGCCGATCAGCACGAACGCGACGTCGTTGGCGTAGCGCTTCTGCGAGCCGTCGGCGAGCGCGAGCGTGACCGAGTCCGGCTCGAACCCCAGCACCTGCGACCCGAGCTTCGCCTTGAGGCGACCCTCCGACGCGTACTGCTCGATCGTCTGCTTGTTCTTCGGCGCGGCGCGGTTGAAGCCCTTGCCGCGGTACGAGATCATCACCTTCGCGCCGGCCTCCGACAACGCGAGCGCGGCCTCGACGGCGCTGTCGCCACCGCCGACGACGAGCACGTTCCGGCCGCGCCACTCGTCGGGATCCTCGAGCAGGCTGTACACCTTGGGGAGGTTCTCGCCCGGCACCTGCAACGTGCGCGGCTTGCCGCGCGTGCCGATCGACAGCACCACGCGCTGCGCGCGATAGGCCGCCACGGTCGAGCGCACCTCGAACGTACCGTCGGCCTGCTTGGTCACCGTCTCGACCGACTCGCCCTGCTTGACGACCAGCTGCACGCGCTGCAGGAGCTCCTCCCAGATCGGGATCAGCTGCTCCTTGCCGGAGTCGAACACGGGGAGGAACGACAGGTTCTGGGTGTCGTAGGGCTCGGCCATCACGAGCTTGCCCTTGGGATACCGCGAGATCGTCGACGCGATCGACTGCTCCTTCTCGAGCACGACGTACGACAGCCCGCGCTGGATGCACGACAACCCGGCCGACAGCCCGCCCGGGCCCGAGCCGACGATCACCACGTCGACGACGTTCGGGGCGTTGCCCATGGCCGCGGCGAGCGCCCCGGGGCGCAGGCCGGTCATCACCATGTGCTCGATGACCGCGCGCCCGAGGTTCGCCGCGCTCTTCACCAGCGGCTTGCCGGCCACCTCGCCGATGAGGTACTGGCCGGGCACCGCGGTCTGGAAGTTCTCGTCCATCTCCGGGACCTTGAGCGGCGGCGGCACGCTGCCCTCGGGGAACATCACCAGCGCCTCGGTCGGGCACGCGATCATGCACGCCTCGCACTGGATGCAGTCCTGGAAGCGGAGGACCCGGCTCTTGTTCGCGACGAGATCGAGCACGTTGGTCGGACACACGGCCACACACGCATCGCAGCCGGTGCAGCGATCGTCGTTGATGTCGTGGACGAGCACGCGCGGTCCGACGGTCAACGCCGGCGCGACCTGCTGGCCATGACGCTTGCGCGCGCCCAGCACCGTAAAGAAGGCCATCAGCAGGATCGCGAATCCGCCGAGCGCCAGGGGTACGACCCAGGTCACGCCTTAGTATAGGCGATCTCTGGCGAGGAAGCGCGCGTCAGGGGTGGGTGACGTGGCCATCCTCGACGTGGGCGACGAAGAAGGCCGCGACCTCGGCCATCAGATCCTCGATCGAACGTCCTTCGACGTGAATGGGCGTCCCGATGGTCACGTCGACAGGCTGTCCGGACTTCATCACGCGCGCGCCTCTCGGGAGAATCCCCAGCGTCCCGCGGATGGCGACCGGCACGATCGGCGTCTGGGTCGCGCACGCGAGATGAAACCCACCCTTCTTGAGCTTCCCGATGTGCCCATCCCGCGATCGCGTCCCCTCCGGCGCCAACCAGATCGACACGCCGTCGCGGACCAGGCGTGCGGCGACCTCGATCGATTGCACCGCGCGCGCGTGGTTCGAGCGATCGACCTCGATGAACTCGGCCGCGCGGAGGCCGTGGCCCCACACCGGGATCCGGAATAGCTCGGTCTTGCCGAGCATGCGGATCGTCGGAGAGGGCAGGCACGCATACATGATCGGCACGTCGAGGTGACTCTGGTGGTTGCCCATGTAGACGTAGGCACCACCTACCGGCACGCGCTCCGCGCCCGTGACGGTGAGTCGGATGTCGAGCAGCTCGATCACGCGGCGGCCGAACCACCGCGTGCGCTCGTCGACGATCTGGCGATCGAGGGTGCCGCGCGCGATGTCGAGGATCGAAGGTGCGGTCACGCGAGCCATCGCACCGAGCACGCGAACGCTGTCGAAGAGACTCATGTGGATGCATGCGAGCGTACTACCCACATGCGGCGCGCAGGCGACAACGCGTGCGTTCGATGATGCGATCGCACGCACGTGTTACGATCGACGTGATGAGGCGCGCGATGTTCGTGCTCTTCGCTCTCGTGCTCGTCGCCGTCGCGACGGTCTCGACGAGCGCCCACGCCGATGGCGTGAGCAACAACGTCAGTCAGCTGACCAACAAGGGCAGCGTCTACAAGATCCGGCTCGCGTCCGCGCTCGCGCTGTCGAAGTCCAAGGATGCCCGCGCGGTGATCGCGCTCGCCGACGCGCTCACGCACGACGCCGACGACACGATCCGGCGCGTCGCGGCCCTCGCGCTCGAGAAGATGGTCGACGGCAGCACCGCGGTCGACGCCGCCACGCTCGCGTTCGCGGCGCTCGATCAGGCCGCGTCGATCGACACCGATCCGCGCGTGCGGGAGACCGCCGCGAAGACGGCGAAGGTCCTCGCCGCGTTTCGCAAGCCGAGCGGCCCCGCCGTCGCGACGAAGCCGACCGCCGGCAAGGCGACCAAGGGCCCCGACGTGTTCGTGCAGATCGACCAGGTCATCGATCCATCGAAGAAGCTGACCGGGGATACCGGCACGCGGGTGACGAACATCGTCAAGAAGGGCGTCGAGCGCACCGGCTACGCGACCGCGTGGCCCGGCGGGCCGCCGACCGCCGCGCAGCTGACCGACGCGAAGTCGCGCGGCTTCATCGTCGCCTCGACGGTGAAGAAGATCGAGATCACGAAGGCGTCGTCGCAGACCCAGGTCGCGTGCACGGTGTCGATCCGGATCTCGCCGTGGAACGGCAAGGACGGCGGCGAGCGGTGGGAGGCCAACAAGGCCGCGACCGCGGGCGGCTCGGCCAAGGCGATGACCGGCAACAACGCGCGCGAGGTGAGCGGCGGGATCCGCGATTGCCTCGAGGCCGTCGCCGAGGACATCACCCAGCGGCAGGTCGTGCCGTTCCTCAAGCGGCTCGCGCAGGCTGGTTCCTGAGCAACTCCCGCGTCATCAGCGTCAGCGCGCGCTGACGGACGATCGGCTCCGGGTCCCGGAGCAGCATGCCGCACCCGATGTAGCCCCAGGTCGTCGCCATGAGCAGCTGGCGCGCCATCGCGATCGGATCGGCCTGCCGGAACGCGCCGTCGTCGACGTCGGGCGCGAGCAGGATCGGCCGGACGCGGCTGGCGACGATCGCCCCGTTGAGCCGCACCCACCGCTCGTTGATCCGCTCGCGGTTGGTCGACGTGGCGAGCGGCCCGGCGAGGTGCTCCACGTGCAGCGCGTAGGTCCGGAGCGTCGTCCGGTTGACGCGCTCGTCCGTCCACGCGGTCGTGACCTCGCCGAGCTGATCGAGCGGATACGCGACGTGGCGGCCGTCCTCCCGGACGTGGAGCAACCCCGTCACGATCTGGACCCGCGGCAGATCCGTCCTCGACCACGGCCCGGTCGCCGCGCGGATCACGAGCAGGAGCCCGCCCGCGAGCCCGCACGCGCCGAGCGCGAGCAGGTTCAGATCGGACGGCCACCGCGCGTCCGGTAGCCACGCGAACAACGGCAGGCCCGTGAACACGAGGATCACGCCGCCGAGGATACCCAGCGCGAGCGAGCGATCGGTCCGCAGCCGAACGCAGTCGCGTTCGAGCGGGACGTTCGTGATCGGAGCGAGCTTGGTCACGTCGGCGCAGCAGAGCATGACGGCGTGGGATCTGCATATCGAGCGTCCCGATGCTTCGAATCGCCCTCCTCGCCTCCCTCTCGATCGGCTGTGCCGGTGGCCCGCTCCTCCAGCTGCCGTCGCTCCCGGAGCTCGTCGCGACCCAGCCGCCGACCAGCCCGATCGTCGTGCACGAGCTCGGCCTCGTGCCCGGCGAGCGGATCATCTGGGACCTCCAGGCGAAGGGGTTCTCGATCGCGCGGGCCGAGCTCGTGGTCGGCGACGACCGGGTCACCAGCCACGTCGAGACCAACGCGCTCGCGAGCGCGGTGTCGTCCCTGACCCACGATCTGACGACCGTGATCGATCCCGAGACCGCGCTGCCCCGCACCGCGAGCGAGACGCTCGTCGTCGACGGCGAGACCTCCAGGTTCGACGTCGCGTTCACGCCCGCGGCGTTCGCGATCGACGGGCGCTCGACTGCGATGGCCAACGTACACGATCTCCACACCGCGATCGGCTTGATCCGCGCGTGGGCGACGCCCGACGCGCACGCCGGCTACGTGATGGCGCTCGTCGCGGGCGAGCTCTACCGCGTCGAGCTCAACCAGCCGCTCGTCGCCGAGGTCACCGGCACGCCCGCGCTGCGCGTCGATTGCCGGATCGTGCCACCGGGGAAGGCCGCCCCGTTCACCCGACGACGTCCGATCACGCGCCGCTGCGCTTCGAGATCGCCACCCCGCGCGGGCGCGTCGCGGCCGAGCTCGTCGAACGAACCGAGGCGCGCTAGCAACACGTGTTGTGCGCGCGCAACACGTGTGAAGACGCGCGGCGCTCAAGTCCGCGGATCGCGGTGACCGCGAGCATGGAGTGGCGCTTGCACCGCGAGGGATCCGATGATGAGGAACCTGCGGCGTTCGCTCGCCGCCCTCGCGGTGATCTCGATCGGCTCGCTCGCGCCCGCGTGGGCCGACGACGGATCCGTGCCGATGATGGACCGCGACAAGCCCGTGCAATGCGCGCGCGACACCAAGGGCCTCGTGTGGCGCGTGCAGTGCCGCGACGATACCAAGACGTGTCTCTACGCCGCCAACGACGAGCTCGACAGCGAAGGAGGCCGCGCCAAGCCGCTCGAGCGCGCCCGCGACTGTGCGTTCGATCCGCTCGACCGCCCCAAGCTCGAGGCCGCGGGCTACAAGTTCGTCGCCGCGCGGGCCGACGCGCCGTGGGGCTGGACCCGGGACGAGCGCGGGCGCGTGTTCCAGGTCAACTTCGATCTCCACAAGCGCATCTACTTCGGCGCCGCCTACACGCCCCAGAAGATCCTCGAGTCGCCGTTCGACAGCAAGCGCACGTCGATCGACTTCGGGCTGTTCGCGTATGACTTCCGGACCGACCGGTCGCGCCATCGCCTCAAGCTCGTCGAGGGCGTCGTGCACCTCGAGCCGTTCTCGGCCGAGGTCACCGTCGCGCACTACGACGTGTCCCACCGCTTCATCGATCCGCTCCTGCGCATCACGACGTTCTTCGGCGAGCCCTCGCGCCACGATCTCCACTTGAACCTCGGCATGTGGAGCGAGGTCGGGGGGCTCGAGCTGCACCGCACGCCACGGGGCAACGCGCAGCTGTGGAAGCACGCCGCCGCGCAGATCACCCTCGACCTCTGGCAGTCGGCGAACCTCGACTCGTTCCTCCGCCTGCGGACCGGGCTCGGCCTCGAGGGCCAGCACGACGAGGAGAACGGCTACCACTCCGCGCTCACCGCAACCTCGGCGCTCGAGCTCGACATGGTCGTCGACGACGCCGGCTTCCACAACGTGCGGTTCGAGCTCGTCCACGAGCTGCCGCGCTACTTCGTCGACCTCGGCGAGACCGGCAAGCTCGCGCAGCGGCTCAAGGCGAAGCTCCAGTACGAGGCGATCGTCCTCGCGATCAACGATCAGCCGCTCAGCCTCAAGATCGCCGCCGGCGGCGAGAAGCGTGACGACATCCCCGGGGTCCCGAACAAGTGGGCGTTCGTCCTGGACGCCAGACTGCGCTTCTCCCTGTGGGCCCCGCCACGCGCGCGCTCGTAGCGGCGCTCGGGTGCGGGATCTTCCTCGCCCCGATCGTCGCGCGCGCCGACAGCTGCACCAAGCTGGACGGCAGCGGACAGCGCTATCCGATCTGCTTCGATCCGGGCAACGAGGTCTCGCTGACCGCGAGCTCCGACGGCTTCGGCGGCAGCATCGCGGTCCGCCACATCGTGCGCTTCGAGGACGATCCGGATCTCGCCTGGAAGCTCGAGCACGTCGCGCTCGACGTGCGCGGCGGCAAGCTCGACGGCATCGAGGGCACGCTGTATCGCGGACGCTACCTGCGCCACACCCGCGACGGCCACATCGTGCTGCCGACCAACCCGCCGAAGAAGGTCTTCCTGCCGTTCGACATCGGCGCGTACGTCGAGGCGGGCTCGGTCCGGGTCGAAGGCGACGTCGGCATGGGCATCCCGGTCCGCATCGGCATGGTCAAGACCGCCGCGCTGATCGACCTGTGGCGGTCGCGCGACTTCCGGCGCCGCCTGGCGATCGGCCCGATGGCGCGGTGGGACGTCGGCGTCACGCACACCGACGCGTTCGCGATCGCGCGGCACGTGGTCGCGCCGTTCTCGACGGGGATCGTCAACCTGCACGCCGAGTCGGCCAATGGCCTGATGCTCGCCGACGTCACCATCGAGGCGGGCTCGGCGTGGTCGAGCGACGCTGGCTGGACACCCGAGATCCACGCCGAGGGCATGCTCCAGCGCACGCTGCTCGCGATCAACGATCGTCCGATCGCGCTGTTCGTCGGCGCGCGCTACTGGAGCGAGACCCAGGAAGCGACCGTCCGCGTCGGCGCGCGCATCGCGCTGTTTCGCTAGTGCGTCGGGTTGGTGAATGGTGCCGGGATGGGCACGCGCGGCTGCCTCCCGCGCCGCGCGTTGGCGAGATCGCGGACCGCGTGCGCGATGACGTGCCCTCCCGCAGGATCGAGGCGGCGCGGCGACGATCCTCGTCGGAGCCCGCCCGCCGAATCCGCTCCGCCGGTCGCTCAGTGCGACGCGGCCTGACGCGCCTCGAGCACGCGCTTGGCGTAGCCGCGCACCTCGGGGTTCGGCTCGGCCCGGGTCCGGACCCGCACGATCGACCCAGGCGCTTCGACGATGCCCGCCGCCATCGTCCAGCCCGGCGGCACCTGCGGGTCGCTCCAGAAGTACAGCCAGCGCGCGTCGCGCGGCGCGAGGTTCACGCACCCGTGGCTGCGGCGCGTGCCGAACTGGTCGTGCCAGTACGCCGTGTGGAGCGCGAGGCCCTTCTCCGGCGAGAAGAACTGCGTCCACGGCACGGTCGCGACCGAGTACGGATCCTCGCCGTTCAAGCCCTTCATGTCGGCCTCGGACTCCTTGACCCACATGCGATAGATGCCGGTCTCCGTCGGCGTGTCCTTGCCACCCGTCGACACCATCGTCGTGTAGACCGGGACGTCGCCCTCGAACGCGACGAGGATCTGGGCGTCGAGATCGACGTCGATCCATCGCTCCCCGGGCTCGAGCAACGCCGGCGCCGGCGCGGGCTCGAACACGCGCACCTGGCTCGCCGCGATCCACTCCGCCTCCCCGACGCGATACGCGATCGGCTTGTCCGCCTTGTCCCGCACGGCCTCGAAGATCGGCAGCGGCGAGCGGCCGGGCACCTGGCGGACGACGCTCCCGCCGCTCGCCTTGCTCGTCGTCCACGCCGCGTAGAGCCCGCCGCTGTTCGGCGGATACACGTACGCGACCGGCACGGGCCAGCCGGTCTCGTCCCCGAGCCGGGCGCCGGCGTAGGTCGACGGGCGATGCGGCGAGATCGCTGACGCGAGGACGTACTGGTTGTCCTTCTGCGCGATCTTCCAGTACAGCTTGCCCGCGACCGAGACCTCCTCGTAGTCGCGCACGTTGATCGAGCCGACGAGCGGCTTGTCCTCGATCATCCGGTTCTTGTCGGCGACGACCTGCGGATTCCCGGCGACCTCGTCGTGATCGTCGACCTCGCGAGGCGACGTGACCGGCCCGTCGCCGGTGCCGAACGTCCCGGGCTTGTCCTTGCCGGTCCTGCCGGCGTTCCCGGACTTCGCGGTCTTCTCCGGCTTCTCTGACTTCGGCTTCTTCCTGTCGCGGTCTTTCCGGTCTCTCCGATCTTTCCGCGCTCGGTCCTCGGGCGTCTCGAGGATGAACGTCACGGAGTTCGGCGCGGTGACCTTGCCGTAGATGCCGGGCACGAGCTCGCCACGATCGAGGTGCGGGACCTCGCGCCCGAACGGCATCAGCTTGCTCGGCTTGACGAACTCGCCGCAGATCCAGCCGCGCGGCGTGATCTCGATCCACGGCTTGCCGCAGCCCTTGCCGTCGCGCGTGCGCGTCCAGCCGATGCGGGTGTCGATCGCGACAGTGCCGATGCGGTTGTCGTCGGCGCTCGGCCCGATCCGCACGCCGACGGTCCGGATCAGCTCCAGCGAGCGGGTGCCTTCGGGGAACGTCGGCTTGGCGGCGGCCGGCTCGTCGGCGTCGTCTGGCTCGGGGTCGGCCGCGCTGCCCGGCGCGACCGGCGCTCGCTTCTTGGCGTCACGCTTGCCCCCGCCGCACCCGATCGCCGTGGCGATCGCGACGATCATCAGGCCGGAGGCGCGTGGCCGCACCCTGATGCCATAGCACGTCGACCGGTTGCCTGCCGTGATACCGTCGCCACCAGATGAAGCTTGGCGAGATGCTCGTTCGCGACGGGCGGCTGACCGAAGCCCAGCTACAGCACGCGCTCCAGTCGCAGGCCAAGGATGGCGGCCGACTGGGGACCGTGCTCTTCGAGCTGGGGTTCATCGATCTCGAGGCCCTGACCGTGTACCTCGGGCTCGAGCTCGGCATCCCGATCGCGACCGGCGCGATGCTCGAGCGCGCCAAGCGCGCGGCGGTCCGGCTGCTCCAGCCGCAGCAGGCGTTCAAGCACAAGGTCGTGCCGCTCGTGCTGCAGGACCGTCAGCTGATCGCGGCTGTCGAGGATCCCCACGACTTCGCCGCGCTCGAAGCGCTCACCGCGCTCACCGGCTATCGCGTGTTGCCGCGCGTCGCGCCGGAGGTGCGGATCTACTACTACATCGAGCGCTACTACGGCGTCGCGCGCCCGCCGCGGTTCCTCAAGTTCGCCGACACGCCGCGCGGCAACGAGACCGCCGTCGACGTGAACCTGCCGGCGCCGCCGCTGCCGGGCCTGCCCCCCGTGCCGCAGGCGGTGATCGCCGCGCCGGGGCCCAAGCCGCACCTGCGCAGCACCAAGCTCGCGCAGATGTTCGACGACTCCGAGGCGCTCGAGCTCGAGGCCGAGGATCTGCTCGACTCGCTCGACGCCGATACCACCGCGCCGGCCGAGCCGACCGCGGTCACGATCCCGCCGCCGATGGGCGTCTCCGGGGTGTTCACGATCCCCACCGAGCTCGCGCCGAAAGTGCCACCGATCCACGCCGACGCCGCACTGCGCGAGCTCGCGGGCGCCGCCGATCGCAACCGGATCATCGAGATCCTCCTGGGCTTCGCCGCCGACGCGTTCGTGTCCGCCGTCGTGTTCACGGTGCGCGACAACATGGCGTTCGGCTGGAAGGCGATCGGCGACATCCCCGGCCACGCCAACGTCGAGCACCTGCTCGTTCCCCTCGAGGCCCCGTCGGTGCTCCAGGCCGTCGCGGTCGCCGACACGGGCGTGTGGCAGGGCGTCGTCACGCCGTCGACCGTCAACGCGCACCTGTTCAAGGTGCTCGGCATGCGCGAGCCCTTGCACGCCGCCGCGGGCGTGATCGCGATCGGCAAGCGCGTCGTCAACATCCTGCTCGGCGTCCCCAGTGGGAGCAACGGGATGACCCCGCTGCAGCTCGACGTGCTCCAGCAGGTCATGATGTCCGGCGCCGAGGCTTACGCGCGCTTGATCGCGGTCTCGAAGCGCCGCAAGTAGTTACGCAACCGCCGTAGGGGTTGGTCGATGGAGTGCCCAATGTCGCGTGGTCTTGCTGTCATCGTCATCGCTTCGTTTGCCCTGGCCTGCACGAAGCGCAATCCAACGTGTGAGCAGTTCCCCGACATCCCGGGATGTGGTGTCGATGCGGCACCACCACCACCACCGGTCTGCACGACCAACATGGACTGCACGTCGCCGCTCGGCGTGTGTGATGTCGCTGGAAACGCCTGCGTGCAGTGCCTGGATGACCAGACGGCGGACTGCTCCAACCCGACGCCCGCCTGTGGCCCATCCCACGTTTGTGAGGCATGTGATGCACACGCCGATTGCGCGAGCGGCGTGTGTCTTCCGGATGGCACCTGCGTCACCGATCCAACGACGGTTGCGTACGTTGCGGCCGGTGGTGCGGGCACGATGTGTACGCAGACCGCTCCGTGCGACACCCTGAACAAGGGCCTCGCGACACAACGACCGAAGATCAAGGTCACCGGCATAGTAGTGGACTCGGCGGCAACCGTCATCGATGGTCGAACAGTCGAGATCTTCGCCGATCCCGACAGCACGATTGCTCGGTCGACGACCGGTGCCATCCTCGATCTCGCCAACAACGCGACCGTCACCATCCACCAACTCGCGTTTGTTGGTGGCGGTGTGAGTGGGTTCAACGGGATCTCGGCGGCTGGGACAACCACCACTACTCCTCGTCTGGTGCTCGATCACAGCTCGATCGTCAACACCAGTGTCGGGCTCTTCCTCAAGCAGGCGTCCGCTACGATCAAGTATTCGAACCTCGAGAACAACGTTGCGGCCATCACGCTCGACCAGACCGGCACCGCGGCGTTGGCGGTCGAGAGTTCGACGATCGCAAACAACTCCTATACGGGCATCTACGGTCCCGGCTCGATCTCAGTGTTTCGTTCGAAGCTAATCGACAACCGACGTGCGGGCATTGAGGTGGCGGATTGCACCTGCATCATCGTCGGAAACCTGTTCCTCAGGAACGGCAGCACCAGCGGAGCGGGTGGCCTCTTCATGTTCAATGGGTTGCCCGGGTCCCGGATCGACTTCAACACCTTCGTGAAGAACGTGACGGTTCAAACGGCTGGTCGTGAAGGTGGAGGCATGTTCTGTGATTCGCCGTCGATCACGGCAAGGAACAACATCCTGTGGAAGAACGCACCGAAACAGGTCGCCGGTGCGTGTTCCCATGCCTTCTCCGACCTCGGGCCCATCGACACGATCTCCGGAAACTCGAACGTCAATCTCGATCCGATGTTCATCGACGAGGTTAGTGATCTGCATCTCATGGCAACAAGTCCACTCAGAGGACTTGCGGACCCAACCTCGGATCTATCAGGGCAAACGGCCACGGACTTTGACGGCGACCAACGCCAGCTGCCAGCGGACCTCGGCGCGGATGAAGTCCCATAGAGATCCGAATCGAATCGAATCTACGGATTGATAACCATCGCGCCCTGCGTCCCGCCGTGGCAGCCGTTGCAGTCGCCGCCCTTGCCCGGGGTCGACTGGCCGTTGAGCTTGACCGACTGGTGGCCGAGCGTCGGCGTCGGGCTGGTATCGCACGCGGTCGCATAGGTCGACGCGGGCATCTGGCCCTGCGCCGGTGCCCCCGAGTGGAAGTTTCCCGCCGAGTCCGCGACCATCTTGATCGGCGGCTTCGCGGGGTCGTCGGGGACGGCGACGACGACGCCACCTGGATCGGGGTTCACCCCACCCGGCTTGTATAGCGTGCCGGCGAACTGGAACGCGGGCGCGCCACCGCCGGTCTGGCCGTTGAGGTGACAGCCCGCGACCACGCAGCTCTCGCCCGCGTGGGTCACCCCGCCGCCATGCGCGTGCGCGACGCCAGGCGTTCCGCGCGTGATGCACGCGAGCGCCGCCGGAGCGTCGACACCACCCGCCGGGGCATCGACCTGGTCGTTGCCCGCCGCGTCCGGGGCGCCGGTCACGTTGCCTTGGAACTCACCGACGGTGCAGGCCGAGCCAAGGAGCGCCGCGAGGAGGATGGCTTTGGTCATGAGTGCTCCGCGTGCCTAGTTGTGGAGGAGGGACTGGGTGCTGCCGTCGTGGCACGCGTTGCAGTTGCCTGCGACGCCGGGCGACGTGCCCGTCATGATCTTGTTGGTCAGGTGACCCTTGGTCAGCGTCGGACACACCGTCGCCGCCGCGGTGGCCGGCAACGCGGAGGTCGTGCCACCCTCGAGCACCGAGCCACCACCACCGAGCTTGGCTTGCCCGTAGAAGTTACCCTCGGTGTCGGTGACGAGCGCGATGGGTGCCCCGCCGACGGGATAGATCATGATCGTCGCGCCGACATCCGGCTCTGCGGTGCCGGGCTTGTATAGGGTTCCGCCGAACACGAACGGTGGAGCAACACCTCCAGTCTGGGAGTAGTTGTGGCAACCCGCGTTGGTGCACGACTCACCGGCCCGCGACGTCCCGGACGTTGGGTGGATGAACGCGGTCGGCGGCGTGAGCGCGCGGTCCACGCAGCCCGCGGCGGGGCCCATGTCCGGCGGCGGCGGCGGCGCGTCCTCGTAGATCTTGACCGCGGCATCCGGGCCGGCCGGGGGACCTGGGATCTCGCTGCCGACGCAGGCTCCGAACAGGAGGGACGTGAGAAGGACGACGTGCTTCATGGGGTGCGCTCCGCTCGGGCAACAAGGGCGACGAGGCGTTAGGTAGAGATCCAGTATGCAACAGGTGGTGCACATCCTGGCTAGCCCACTAGCCAGTTCCAACCTATTGAAATCATATCGCACGATGTCCTACCTCGGCGTAGATCCGTCCAACCTCTCCCTGGGGTCCACACGTGCCGATCGGCGAGTCCAAACCCCAGCTAGGTGATCGAATCCGCTGATCAATTACACGGAGTCACCAGGCCGCCAAAAGCACCCGGCCACAGCGGCACCGGCAGCCGGCACCGGTAGTGGAAGCGGCACCGGCACCGGCCCCGGCACCGGCACCGGCACCGGCACCGGCACCGGCACCGGCATCGGCACCGGTACCGGTACCGGAAGCGGTAGCGGCACCGGAAGCGGAAGCGGAAGCGGAACCGGAAGCGGTAGCGGTAGCGGCACCGGAAGCGGAAGCGGAAGCGGAAGCGGAAGCGGCACCGGAACCGGAACCGGAACCGGAACCGGAAGCGGAAGCGGAACCGGAACCGGAACCGGAAGCGGTAGCGGAACCGGAACCGGAACCGGAACCGGAACCGGAAGCGGATCAGAGCGCCGCGAGCAGCAGCGCGGTCTCGGCGGGCGTCCCGACCGTGATCCGCAAGCAATTGGTAAGCGCGCCTCGGTCGAACATCCGGACCACGATGCCGGCCGCCGCCAGCCGGCTCCATAGCGCGGGTGCATCCGCGACTCGCACGAGCAGGAGGTTCGCCTCGGACGCGAACACCTCCATCCCGTGGGCGGCGAGCGCCGCGGCGAGCCGCGCGCGCTCCGCCACGACGTCGGCCGCGCGCGCCGCGCACCAGCCGGCGAGCTCGGTGAGCGCGACCTCGGCCGCGCGCTGATCGAGCGCGCTGAGGTTGTACGGCGGGCGCACCTTCTCGAGCACGTGCGCGACCGCGCGCGTCGAGATCGTGAAGCCGACGCGCAGCCCCGCGAGCCCGATCTTCGACAGCGTGCGCAGGACCACGAGGTTGGGGTGCGCCGCGAGCGCCGGCAACGAGGTCACGCCGCTGTACGCCACGTACGCCTCGTCGGCCACGATCACGGTGTCGCGGAACCGCGCGGCGAGCTCGCACGCGAACGCCGTCCGCCACAGCGTGCCCGTCGGGTTGTTCGGCAGCGCGAGGAACACGATCGACGGGCGTTGGGCCTCGATCGCCGCGATCACCGCGGGCTCGTCGAGCTCGAACCGCGGGCCGAGCGGCACCTCGACCATCGGCAGGCCGCGCGCGACCGCGGCGAGCCGGTAGTAGACGAACGTCGGCGTCGGATACAGGATCGGCCCGGGGAACGCGTTGCACAGCATCGCGATCAGCTCGTCGCTGCCGTTGCCGAACACGAGCCGCTCGCCGTCGATCTCGAGCGAGCCCGCGACGATCGCACGCAGCCGCTGGGCCCGCGGATCGGGGTAGCGCTCGAGCGCGACCTCGGCCAGCGCCGCGCCGAGCTGCGCGCGGAGCTCGGCCGGAAGCGGGTACGGCAGCTCGTTGGCATCGAGCTTCGCCACGATCCGCGGCGGCTGCGGGACGTGGTACGCGGCCGTGGCGCGCAGGGCCTCGGGCACCCGGGCCGCGAGCGGGCCCAGATCGGTCAGTTCAGCAGCGAGATCGTCACGCACGGACGCATCGTCGCACGAGCATGCCGACCCGATCTGTGTGAGTGTCCGGCCATGAAGCTCGCGTCGTCTCTCCCCTGCGTCGTCCTCGGTCTCCTCGGTGCGTGTAGCTCGGCGTCGAACCCCGCGAGGCCCGACGCGGCCCCGCGCCCCGACGCCCCCAACGGCAACATCGACGCCGCCGACGTCGACGCCCCCGGGATCGACGCCGCCAGCGGCATCGACGCGCCGATCTCGACGGGCACGCACATCCAGGACGTCCAGGACGGCACGGTCGCGCACGGCACCGTCGCGACGCTGACGAAGAAGATCGTGACCGGCGTGCGGATCGCCGCCGCCGGCTCGGTGAACCTCTACGTCCAGGAGGCCCAGGGCGACACCCCCGCGGGGCACGTCTATCCCGAGTACGCGGGGATGAACTACTTCTTCACGGCGGTCGAGGCGGCCAGCTACACCGACCTGTCCACGCTCGCCGTCGGCGCGTGCATCACCGCGACCGGCACGATCGCGGAGTTCCCGTCGGGCGCCACCGACGTCGGCACCACGCAGCTCGGCACGATCACCGCGTTCGCCGTCGACACCGGCTGCGGCGCCGCGCCGACGCCGTACGTCGCGACGTTCGCGGACATCGCCACCGACACCGACCCGGCGACGACGGGCAACCAGCCGGGCCCCAAGGCCGAGGCC
>JAPLLF010001205.1 GCA_026387715.1 Pseudomonadota bacterium | reverse complement strand
TCTCGAACCTGTTCGGGATCTCCGGGCTGAGCGTGACCGCGTTCGGCGTCGACGCGGCGTTCTCGAATCGCCCGTCGGGCAAGACCGCCGGGCTCGCGGTGTCGACCCGGTTCGCGATCGGCAGGATCGCCGCGACCGCGCGCCTCGCGCTGCGGATGACCGGCACCCGGCTGACCGAGATCTCGCTCGGCCTGCGCGGCACCGTCCCGATCCCGCTGCCGGCGGGCGGCGGCACCCTCGACATCACCGACCCGTCGATCGGCCTCGTGCTGCCCACCACCGAGGGCTTCGTCGCCGGCACCGCGACCTGGAAGGGCCTGTCGGTCGGCGCCGTGCTCGTCGCGCGCCAGGCGCCGGTCGGCGCGTCGCTGTTCCTCAAGGTCGACAACCTCGCGCTGTCGAAGCTGCTCGGCACCACGCCCATCGTCGACCTCACGTTCCCGGCCTCGGCCGTCGTGCTGAGCTCGGTGCCGATGTCGAACGTGCCGTTCGACCGGCTGCCCGGCGCGGCCGCCGACATCCTCGCCTCGATCGGGATGGCGACCGACGGCAAGGTCACCGTCGGCGCCGGCGTCGCGCTCGTCACCAAGCTCGACTTCACGTCGGGCCCGCTCGCGGTCGGCAAGGTGCTCGGCCTGCCGAGCACGCTGATCGTCGGCGGCGGCATCGGCGCCGTCGGTGGCAAGCCGGTGTTCTCGCTGTTCGCCGAGATGCCGGCCGCCGCGCTGGACAACATCAACAAGAGCAAGCCGCCGGTGACCGTCGACAGCGCCAAGTTCTTCATCTCGCTCGCCGCCGACGGCCAGATGGCGTTCGGCCTCGAGGGCCAGCTCGGCCTCAAGCTCGAGGCCAAGCCGATCACCCTCACCGGCCGGATGTACGCGGTGCTCGGCGCCGGGGCCGGGCTGCGCGTCGCCGCCACGCTCGCCAGCGACTGGGTCAACCCGTTCGGCATGGCCGGGGTGACGATCAAGAACCCCACCGGGGTGTCGTTCGCGGTCGGCATCGACGGCTCCGCGCGCCTGATGCTCAACGGCGCGGCCAGCTTCGATGGCCGGACGTTCGAGCTCGGCGGCGGCGTCGCCCTGCTGTTCTCGACGGGCATCCCGACGGTGAAGGGCCTCGCGATCCGGTTCGCCGCGAGCGAGCTCGGGCCGATGACGCCGGTCAAGGTCGCCCAGACGATGATCCGGGCGATGGCGAGCGCGCTGGCGAACGCGACCTTGCCGACCGACATCAAGAATGCGCTCCGGACCGCGAGCACGGTCGATCTGATCGCGCTCGGCGAGGCCGCGCTGCCGCAGAACAAGCTCGCGGAGCAGGCCGCCCAGCTCGTGATGCGCGACGTCGTGCTGTTCCTCGCCACCCCGGGCATGGACGGCGGCGCCGAGTTCCCGCAGTTCAACGACGTCGGCGTGTCCGCCAAGGGCAGGCTCATGATCGGCAACAAGACGCTCGGGGCGTTCGACGGCTACCTCACGGCGAACAAGGGCTTCAAGATCGCGACCTCCGCCGCCGACTTCGTGATCGGCCCGCTCGGGCTCAAGGGCGCGCTGCTCGACACCGGGTTCGGCATCCCCGGGGTGCAGGCGAACGTGCCGCCGCACTTCCGCATCAAGGGCGACGCGTCGCTCGACGGCCACCCGCTCGCCAACCTCGACGTCGACGTGTCGACGTCGAGGATCGCGCTCAAGGGTGGCATCTCGGTGTTCTCGAACTCCGTCGCGCTCGAGGGCTCGCTCGACAAGAACAGCTACTCGCTCGGCGGCTCGGCGTCGATCAACCTGCCCACGATCGGCGCGGTGAACTTCCCGCGCACCGACGCCAGCTTCTCGCTGTCGAACACCGAGGGCCTCAAGTTCTCGTTCTCGGCGAAGTGGGAGAAGGCCGCGTTCAAGATCAAGGGCAGCTACACGAGCCCGTCCGACTTCTCGCTGACGGCCACCGCCAAGGCCGACGAGGGCACCAAGAAGTTCTCGCTCGGCGACTTCGACATCGGCAAGCTCGAGGTGTCCGGCGGAGATGGCCTGTCGATCCACCTGTCGCCGAACAAGGCGGTCGTGAAATTCGACGGCAAGGCGAAGTTCACCGCGTTCAAGTTCCCAGGGTTCGACGGGTTCTCCAAGACGCTCGACTACAACCACGCCGAGCTCGACGCCGACCTCAAGATCAAGCACACGTTCCGCGTGTTCGATCCGCGCCCCGAAAAGCTCAAGATGGTCGACCTCGACGTCACCTACCGCGTCTTCCCCTGAAGCGCGGGCGGCTCGGCGGTTTCCAGGGGATCGACGCCTTGGTACCTTGCGTCGGTGGCCCGGAGGCAGCCGCGTAAGCGTCGGAATGATCGGCGCGCGCCGCGCGTCGTCCGGAAGGTGCGCGCGCTCGTCCTCTTGGTCGCGGCCGGCCTCGTGTGCGGCGCGCTCGCGGTGGGCGGGTACTACCTGTCGCGCGAGGATCCGCGGCTGGCGATGGTCGGGCCGGGCTGTCCAGACGGCCCGACCGTGGCGGGCATCGACGTCTCGTACCACCAGGACACGATCGACTGGAAGCGGGTGCGGTGGGCCGGCGTGCGCTTCGCGTTCGTCCGGATCTCGGACGGCACGACCTTCGTCGATCCGCGGTTCCAGCAGAACTGGACGGGCGCGAAGGCGAACGGCGTGCTGCGCGGGAGCTACCAGTACTTCCGGCCCGACGAGAGCCCGGTCGCGCAGGCCGATCTCGTCGTCGCGGCGCTGCGCGCGGATCCCGGCGAGCTCGCCGTCGCGATCGACGTCGAGACCGACGGCGGCAGGTCACCGAAGCAGCTCGCCGCGGGCATCCAGATCTGGGTCGAGCGCGTGCGCGCGCGGCTGGGGATCGAGCCGCTGATCTACGCGAGCCCGGAGTTCTGGCGCGATCAGGTCGGCGGCGCGTCGTTCCACCAGCCGCTCTGGCTGGCGCACTACACGGATCAGTGCCCGACGGTGCCGGCGCCGTGGACGCGCTACACGTTCTGGCAGTACAGCCAGACCGGCCGCGTCAAGGGCATCGTCGGCGACGTCGATCTCGACGTGTTCGCCGGCACGCTCGACGACCTGCGCCGCTCACCAGTGGCGCTTGCGAACCGACCGCAGCCAGCCGTCGACGGCGGCGATCGCGTCCGCGCTGGGCTCGGTCGGTAGCACCGCCCCGCCGACCGCGGCGTCGACGGCGGCGATCGCGTGGGCGAGCCGGCCCCGCCAGGCCGCGACCAGCGCGGCGTCGAGCTGCTGCTGCTCCCCGCCGCGCTTGATCGCGAGCAGCTCCTCGAGCTGCGGGGGCAAGAACTCACCGAGCCGCGTCACGTCGGTGACCAGCTCGCCGGTCGCGAGCAGCTGCCGACCGGTCGCGGTCGTGCGCAGGACGTAGAGCGCGCGCTTGGCGGTCGGCTTGTCGTCGAACGCGCGGAGCTGGCTGGTCGCGAACCCGCCGTAGTGCCGCGCGACCCGCCGCGACAGCAGCGGGCGCACGACCTCGCGAGCCTCGGCGAGGAGCGCCGCATCGCCGCCGAGCACGAGGTCGCCGAGCAGGCGCTCGAGGAAGTTGCCGTTGCCCTTGATCGCCCCGCGCAGCACGACGGCGAGCTCGTTGCTGCCGTAGTCGAGCTCGACGCCGTCGACGAGCTCGATCCGATCGGGCGGATCGTCGGCGACCGCGAGCCCGACGAGATCCTGCGTCGGCGCGACGTGCACGCACTTGAGATCGAGATCGCTGTCGGGCGACGGGAACCCGTAGGCGTGCGCGCCGGACAGGTACATCACGAGGTGCTTGTGCTCGCGCTCGCGCGCCGCGAGGAACGGCCGTGCCGTCGCCTGCTGGTGCGCGGTCAGGACGCTCCAGGGATCGGTCCTCCCGGTCGTGATCACTCAAGAACTGTAGTTCAAAGGGTTGGGAAGGGAGGAACACGGATGGTTGACGT
>JAPLLF010000910.1 GCA_026387715.1 Pseudomonadota bacterium | reverse complement strand
GCGCCAGCGCGAGGAGATCGGCGACACGCTCCTGCTCGTCGAGCATCCCCACGTGTTCACGCTCGGGCGCTCGCGAGCGGCCGAGGCGAACGTGCTCGCGCCGGGGGACGTCGAGGTGGTGCCGATCGAGCGCGGCGGCGACGTCACCTATCACGGGCCCGGCCAGCTCGTCGCGTAACCGATCCTGCTGCTCGGCGACGGCGAGCGCGATCTGCACCGCTACCTCCGCGACCTCGAGGAGGCCGTGATCCAGACGTGCGCACACTTCGGCCTCATCGCCGATCGCGAGCCGAAGAAGACCGGCGTGTGGACGACGCTCCCCGATGGCGCGCGCAAGAAGCTGTGCTCGATGGGCATCGCGTGCCGCAAGTGGGTCGTGTTCCACGGGCTCGCGCTGAACGTGACGACCGACCTCAGCTACTTCCGGCGGATCAACCCGTGCGGCTTCGAGTCCGCGGTGATGACGTCGATGGCCACGCTCATCCCCGACGTGACCGTCGACGCGGTGCGACCCGTGCTCGCGGCCCAGCTCGCGACCCAGCTCCGCCGCGCCTGATCCAGAAGGATCTTAGAAGATCACGGTGCCGGGCTGCGCGCTGTCGACCGACCACTGGAAGCCGTCGAACACCGCGAGCGAGTCGAGCAGGTGATCGCTGGTGTCCCAGATCGCGATGCGCAGCGTGATGATCTCGCCGGGCACGACGTTGCCGCTGGTCACGAGCCAGCCGGTGGCCCCGCCGACGACGCTGTTGGCATCGCAGTCACCCGAGGCATCGTCCTCGAAGCCGGTGCCGAGCAGCTGCGTGGTGCCGGTGCACGTCGAGATCGTGCCCATCTGGCCACCGAACGAGAAGCAGCCGGTCGTCCCGTTGACGCACTGGGTGAACAGGCCGGTGTTGCCGAACCCGAGGTTGACGCCGACCGGCACGCGATCCTGCGTGCCCATCGGCGTGTAGAACGCCAGGTTCTTGTCGGTGGGGTTGGCGGGCATCCCCGCGTACATCGAGTCGAGCAGGATCACGAAGAAGTCGTTGTAGGGACTGCACGTGTACTCGGGGAACTCGGCGGAGAAGAAGTTCGACGACAGCTTGAACGACTTGGCGTTGGACGGGACCCGGATCTTGAGGGTCAGCATCACGGCGTCGTTCGCCGTGGTCACGTTCGGCGGCGGGCAGCCGGGCGCGTTCGGCAGCTCGCCGCCGTTCGCCGCGAGGAAGTCCGCCGGGAACGCGGACTCGGTCGCGGTCTGGGTGCTGGTGGAGAACGGCTGGTACGTGGGCAGCGTGTCGCCCTTGCCCGCGGCCGCGCCCGTCGACAGCATCGCCAGCGACAGGCCACCCTGGGGGAGCACGCCGGTGCCGAAGTGCGCTCGGATCGCGTGCGACTGCGGATCCGGGGTGCCGGTGCCGTCGGGGTAGGTCAACGTGCCCGAGATCACCCCCCAGGCCCGGTCGGCCATCGTGGCGGTCTTGCAGATGTCGATCGCCTTGGCGAAGTCGAGCGCGTTGGTCGAGTCCGACGGCAACGACTGGTCGCACAGCTGGACGGTGTCGTCGATCGCGCCGTTGCAGTCGTCGTCGAGGTTGTTGCCCGCCGCGTCGAACGCGCCCGGGTTCACGAGGTCGGGCCGCGTGCACTCGGTCGAGTCGCAGCAATCGCCGCCACCGCAGGTGGTGTAGCCATCGCCGTCGGCGTCCTCGACCTCGTCGGTCTTGCCGTTGCAGTTGTTGTCGAGGCCGTCGCCGCAGTTCTCGGGAACCGGGACGACCTCGCCCTCGCAGTTGCCCCAGAAGCCGCCGGGCTGGCAGGTGTGCTGGCCGCCGACGCACGGACCGACGTCCTTGGTGCCGGGCGCGCCGGCATAGCAGTCCTCGACCGCGCCGACGTCGCAGATGCCCGAGACGCAGGCCCCGGCCTCGCAGCGGTTGCCGTCCCCGCAGACGTTGCCGCACACGCCGCAGTTCGCGGGGTCCTGATCGAGGTTCGTCGGACCGGCGCCGCAGTCGCGCTGGTTAGAGCGCGTCGGGCCGCACGCAGCGACGGCGGCGACAGCGAGGAGGCAGGCGACGAGGCGAAGGCTCATGGCCGGCGAGAATACGCGTGGTCAAACGCCGCACAAGCAGATTCCGCCAGCAGCTGCTAACGCTGGCGGGAGATGATCGTCCCCGGCGTCGCCGAGTCCACCGACCACTCGAACGCGTCGAGGATCGCCGCCGAGTCGAGCACGTGGTCGCTCGTGTCCCAGACCGCGATGCGCAACGTGATGATCTCGCCGCCGACGACGTTGCCGCTGGTCTCGAGCCAGCCCGTCGCGCCGCCGACCTGCGAGTTCGCGTCGCAGCCGAACGTCGCAAGTGGGTCCATGCCCGTGCCCGTGAGGTCGGACGTCCCGGTGCACGTCGAGATCGACGCCGTCGAGAACAGGTCGGAGCAGCTGATCGCGCCGTTGGTGCACTGGCGGAACAGCCCGGTGTTGCCCGCCGCGAGGTTCACGCCGACCGGGTAGATGGCGCCGCTCGCGCCCTTGTAGAACGCGAGGTTCTTGTCGGCGGGGTTCGCCGGCGTGCCCGTGTACGCCGAGTCGAGCAGGATGACGAAGAAATCGTTGTACGGCGAGCAGGTGTACTCGGGGAACTCGCTCGAGAAGAAGTTCGTCTGGAGCTTGAACGACTTGGCGTTCGACGGCGCGCGGATCTTGAGCGTCAGCATGACCGGGTCGTTCGCCGTGGTGCCGGTCGGCGGCGGGCAGCCCGGCGCGTTGGGCAGGGTGCTGCCGTTGGCGGCGTACCAGTCGGCGGGGAACGCCGACGAGGTGTTGTTGCCGTTCTGCGGCCCGCCCTCCCAGTCCTGGAAGGCCGGGCTGCTATCGGCGGGCGCCGCGGCGTGGCCGGTCGACAGCACCGCCAGGCCATTGCCGATGCGCGGCGTGGTGGTGCCGGTGCCGAAGTGCGGGCGGACCGCGTGCGACACGGCGGCCGGCGTGCCGGTGCCGCTGGCCAGCGTGAGCGTCGCCTCGATGACGCCCCACTTGGGGTCGGTCATCGTGGTGGTCTGGCAGAGGTCGATCGCCCGGGCGAAGTCCATCGCGTCGGTCGTGTCGGGGTGGATGCCGGCGACCCCCACGTCGTCGCAGTGCGCGATCGCGTTGTCGACGATGCCATCGCAGTCGTCGTCGACCATGTTGCCGGCCGCCTCGAAGGCGCCCGGGTTCACGAGCGTGGGATCGCTGCAGTCACCCGGGGAGTCGCAGCAGTCGTGCTGGCAGGTCGTGTAACCATCGCCGTCGAGATCCTCGTCCTCGTCGGTGCGGCCGTTGCAGTTCTGGTCGATGCCGTCGCCGCAGAGGTCGAGCGAGGGCACGACCTCGCCCGTGCAGCTCGTCCACTGGCCGCCGACGCACGACCGCATCCCGACGTGACACGGGCCGACGCCCTCGGTCCCGACCTTGCCGTCGTAGCAGGGCTCGGTCGCACCGTCGGTGCACACCGACGGATCATACGCGTCGACGTCGGGACCACCGTCGGTGGTCTCCTTGCGCGTGGCCGGCCCGCAGGCGGCGAGCGAAACGATCAATCCGACAAGGATGGCGCGTCGGGGCGACATGGGCGACATGGGCGCGGAGGATACGCCCGAGTCCCGCGTGATCCGCAAGCGAGATCAGCCGGTGCGAACGGAGAAGTCACGCACGGACACGATCTGCTTGGTCTCGAGGTCGGCCAGGAAGCTCCGGCCCGAGCCGATGCGCCCGTCGAACGCGAGCAGGTACCAGACGTCGAGCGTCCACTTCGCGTGGTCGGTCTCGCACGGTGGCGTCCACGACACCGCCTCGAGGTCGCCGAGGTAGGTCGGGCGCGATGGAGAGCCCGAGACGAGCTTCTGGTACTCGTCGCAGTTCTGCACGAGCCCGACGGCGACCGCGGCATCGCGCGCGCTGACCGTGCGGCGCCACGCCGACGTCAGCCGGCAACGCCCGATCTGGCCGGTCGGCGACAGCTCGATCTCGTAGGCCTCGTCGGCGGCGATCCCGTCGAAGTCGGGGACGTCGAACTCGGGGTACTTGTCGCGCTCGGCGATCTGCTCGAGCCGATCGTCGAACGCCTCGTAGCCCGACTCGAGGGTGTCCTCGCCGTAGTAGCCGTAGATCCGCAGGATCAGATTCTGCGAGGGCAGCCGGTGATCCCAGTCGACGATCGAGATCGCCCCCGCGTAGTCGTTGCGGAACCGCGAGAGGGCCGGCAGCGCGGCGGCGACGCGGGTAGCGGCACCCTCCTCCGACAGCACGCCCTGGTAGGCGACACGCGGATGGATCCGGATCTCTTCGGCTACGAACGGACGCAGGTCAGACGACACGGAAGGGCCTGCAGCATACACGGTTCGAGGGACTCTTGTTCCCGAACGCACCCTCCAAGGTCAGAGCGCGCGGTCGATTGCGTCGATCAAGCCCGCGATGCGATCGTCGAGCTTGAGCCCCCGACAGCTTGATGACCTCGGCCGTGATCCCCCGCCGCACGAGGTACGCCTTGGTGGTGCGGGGGTACTTGGTCGCGATCCGCAGGTGGGCCTGGGGGTCGACCGTCGCGTCGACGCGCTCGGCGACGATCATCTGGCAGCGACCGATGCCGAGGTCGAGCGGCTCGTAGAGATCCGCGCCCTCCTCGTCGAGCACGTCGCTCCCGACGACGCCGACGTCCGCCGCCCCGTGGGAGACGTAGGTGACGATGTCGGAGTTGCGGAGCACCAGGATGCGCAGCGGCCCACACTCGAAGACGAGCTTGCGCGACTCGGCGAACGCCGGGGACAGATCGTAGCCGGCGCGCGCGAAGATCTTCGCGCTGTCGTCGAGGATCCGGCCCTTCGGCAGCGCGACGATGATCGGACGAGCCGGCACGCTGCTCACTGCTTGGCCCGCTTGATCTTCGCGCCCACGGCCTTGAGCTTCTTCTCGATCGCCTCGTAGCCGCGATCGAGGTGATACACGCGCATCACGTCGGTCTTGCCGGTCGAGCACAGCCCCGCGAGGATGAGGCTCGCCGACGCGCGCAGGTCGGTCGCCATCACCTCGGCGCCGGTGAGCTTCGCGCCGCCGCGCACGATCGCGGCGCGCCCGCTGATCTGGATGTCGGCGCCCATGCGCATGAGCTCCGGCACGTGCATGAACC
>JAPLLF010000650.1 GCA_026387715.1 Pseudomonadota bacterium | reverse complement strand
ACCTCGTCGGCGATCCGCGCGGTGGTCGCGGTCGCCACGGCCGGCCCCGCCCACGTCCGCGTGATCGTCGCCGCCTCGCCGGGCGGGATCCGCGTGTCGGCGAGCTCCGTCCACCCGGTCGCGGTCGACGCGATGTGGCGGCCGATGCGCAGCCGATCCTGGGCGAGCACCGTGCCGCGCGCGTCGCGGAGCTGGAGCACGAGGTAGACCGCCGGGGTCGGCGTCGTCGGCAGGTCGTGGCCCGCGCCGACGTTGCGCAGCGCCGCCGCGACGGTGATGCCCTGGCCCGTGCGCGTCGCGTGCCCCGCGAGCGCGACCGCCTGCCGGAACGCATCCGGATCGTGGATGCCCTTCCACGTGTGCTCGCGGTTCGGCATGTGGCAGTGCTGGCACTGGACGCCGCGCCGCAGGTACGGGCCCTCGAGCCACTCGCGATAGGTGTCGAGCAGCGGGCGGCCGTTCACCGCGTGGCGCGGCGCGAGCTGGTGACACGGCATGCAGAAGTCGGCGCGCTCGTAGGCGTCGTCCAGCACGAGCGGGTACGCCGGGTCGGGCAGCAGCGACGGCGCCACGTTCGGCGGGCCGTGGCGGGTCCAGCCCCGCACGTGGCAGCCGGCGCACTGCACGCCCTGCGCGGCGAGCGCGGGCTCGGTCGCCTGCTCGGCGAGCGGCGCGTGACAGCGCCGACAGCTCGCGACGCGCGCGGGCGGCAGCTCGAGCGTCTGCGCGCGAAACCCAGGCGACATCGCGAGGTTGTGGCGCGAGTCCGTGAACTCGCGATACTGCTTGGCGTGGCAGCGCGCGCACTGGTGGGCGTACAGCGACGCCGCGACCGGGGTCAGCGACGCCGGCGGTGCTCCCTGCGGCGCGAGCGTGAAGCCGACCGAGAGCTTCGTGAGCTGATCGCGCGCGATCGTGTGTGGCTCGATGTCCGCCGCTGGGGCCGCGCGCGTCTGCGCGCCCTGCAGCGTGTGCACGTGGTCCGCGAGCGCGTACAGCTCGTCGGTGGACAGCGTGTAGCCGGGCATCGAGCCCGCGCCGGTCGCGATCGTCGTGACGATCGCGCGCCGCGGATCGCGCGCCGCGTCCGGACGATGGAGCGGCGACGTCGTCAGATCGTAGACGTCGGCGATCGCCGGGTTGCCGGTCCCGTCGACGCCGTGACACGCGACGCAGCCGCGCGCCGTCCACAGGTCCGCGCCGCGGGCCACGATCGTCGCGGGTGGCGCGCCGATCGCGACGACCGGCGCCGGCGCAGTGGGCGGCGCGAACGCGCGCACGACGTCGACGAGCTCGTCGATCTGCGCCGGCGTCAGCGCGACGTCGAAGCCCGGCATCGACGTGCCCGCCACGCCCTTCGCGATCGCCGCGCGGAGGTCCACGCGCGTCGGGGGCTGGCCGCTCGCGGTCGAGCGCCACGCGAAGTCGCCGCGCGTGAAGTCGCGGGGGCGGGCGCGCGTGAACGGGGCCGCGGGCCCTGCGCCATCACCGGCCACGCCGTGGCATGGCAAGCAGAACCGATCGTAGTTCACCCAGCCGGGCAGCTGGGTCGGCGCCGCCGGCACGAGCGCGTGCCAGGGCATCGCGTCGACGATCGCCGCGCCGACGACGAACAGGCTCACCACGACGATCCCGATCGTGACGCGTGGCGACATTCGCGAGCGACGCTTCATCCTCTCGACCTGCGCCCTTGTAGCCTGTTCAGTCTCGGAATATGCCTCGCCCGACATGATCCGCACGCAGATCCTCGGGCTCGGTAGTTACGTCCCCGATCGCATCGTCACCAACGACGAGCTGACGTTCCTCGACGAGAAGCACATCCGGCAGGACACGGTCCAGACCGAGACCAACGACGCGTGGATCCAGCAGCGCACGGGCATCAAGGCGCGACGCTACGTCCCGATCGGCGAGGGGGTCGCGACCAGCGATCTCGCGCTCGAGGCCGCCAAGCACGCGCTCGCCGACGCCGGGCTCGAGGCCAAGGACATCGACTGCATCATCCTGGGCACGCTGTCGCCCGACATCCACTTCCCGGGCACCGCGGTGTTCCTGCAGAAGAAGCTCGGCATCTCGTCGCAGGGCTGCGCGTGCTTCGACATCCGCCAGCAGTGCAGCGGGTTCGTCTACGGCATGCAGATGGCCGACGCGTTCATCCGGACCGGGATGTACAAGCGCATCCTGCTCGTCGGCGCAGAGCTCCACAGCCACTCGCTCGACTTCACGACCCGCGGGCGCGACGTCACGGTGCTGTTCGGCGATGGCGCCGGCGCGATGATCCTCGGCCCGATGGAGTCCGAGGATCCGCGCAGCGGCGTGATGTACACGGCGGCGCACGCCGACGGCAACGGCGCGATGGACCTCTACCTGAAGATCTTCGAGATCGCCAAGGCGCCGTACGTCAACTACGACGCGCGCGATCGCGACGAGAACTCCACCAAGTATCCGCAGATGGACGGCAAGCGCGTGTTCTTGAACGCGGTGCGCGGCATGGTGATGGCGACGAACACCGCGCTCGCGAAGACCGGGCTCACGTGGGACGACATCACCTGGTTCGTCCCGCACCAGGCGAACCTGCGGATCAACGAGAAGGTCGCCGAGGTCGCCAAGATCCCCGCCGAGAAGGTCCTCAACTCGATCGAGTTCTACGGCAACACGACGGCGGCGACCGTGCCGCTGACGATCGACCACTGGCGCAAGGCCGGCAAGGTGAAGCGCGGCGACCGGATCCTGTCGGCGGTGTTCGGCTCCGGGTTCACCTGGGGCGCCGCGATCTTCACGCTCTGAGCGCTCTTGGTCGCGCTTCGCTACTTGCGACGGATCGACGTGATGACGACCGGCGTCTCCGGCGCGTCCTTGGCGAACGGCCCGGCCGCGCCGGTTGGCACGGCCTTGATCTTGTCGACGACGTCCATCCCCTCGGTGACCCGCCCGAACACCGCGTAGCCCCAGCCCTGGTTCTTGTCGGTGTGGTCGAGGAACTTGTTGTCGACCACGTTGACGAAGAACTGCGACGTCGCCGAGTGCGGATCGCCGGTGCGCGCCATCGCGACGGTGCCGCGCGTGTTCTTGAGGCCATTGTCGGCCTCGTTCTGGACGGCGGGGCGCGTGGTGCGCTTGTCGTACTTCGCGTCGTAGCCGCCGCCTTGCACCATGAACGTCGGGATCACGCGATGAAAGATCGTGCCGTCGTAGTGCTTCGCGTCGACGTACGCGAGGAAGTTGGCGACCGAGAGCGGCGCCAGGGTGGCATCGAGGGTGATGACGAAGGTGCCGCGATCGGTCGCGACTTCCACAAGGGGATCGGCCATGCCCGAGCCTATGCCACTTGAGGGCGAGGCGGCTACTTGGCGAGGACCGCGGACGTCGCGCCGGCGGCCTTGAGGGCGTCGGTCAGATCGATGGCGACCTGCTCGCTCTGGATCATCATCTCGCAGGAATCGGCGCCGGGGTCGTAGCAGACGCGCACCGGCATCGGGTTGGCCTTGGTGTACAGCACCGTGTAGACCGGCCGGGTCGCACAGCCGCCGCCGCGACTCCGCTCGAACTTGAGCGTCGCGCCTTCGAACGTGATCTTGGCGTCGGTGACCTCGGACATGCCCGCGGCGCAGGCCGCGCCCTCCACGACGGCGGCCTTCGCGCGCCCGGCCGTTGCCGCGGAGCCCGAACCCGACACCGGATCTGCGACGGGTGGCGTGGGCGTGGGCGACGTCGTCGTCGAGCCCGATCCGGAGCCCGCCCCGGCCTTGCCCGCCTTGTTGCAGGCTGCGGCGCCGATCACCAGCGTTGTCGCGACGGTCCAGATCGTTGTCACTCGGGTCATTCTCTGCATCTCGCTCCTTGGATGCCGTGATGATGTCGGTCCTTGGGTGTGCGCGGCACCCTTGTCACGCGGTTTTCCGCCAAGCTGTGATCATGACCGAACCGTCGCGCTATCGCCTCGAGAACGGCGAGCCCTGCATCGACGTCAGCGTCGGCTCGCTCCAGCAGCTGTTCGACAACCGGGACCCCGCGCCGTTTCGCGAGCGCGATCTCGATCCCGCGCTCGCCGAGTACCTGGTCGACGCCTCGGAGGACCTGTTCAAGCAGGCGTCGTTTCGCGTGGTGTTCTGGCTGAGCATGCCGTGCCCGCCGGGCGAGATCGAGGAGGCGGTGCGCGCCCACTTCACCGACGCGATCGCGCGGATCCGGCGCACGCGTCGGCTGCGCCGCCGTACGGGACAGGTCGCGTTTCTGCTGGCGATCGTCCTGGTGGTCGCGTTGCTGTCGTTCTCCCAGTTCGTCGCGACCCTGGTGCCGGGCACGCTCGGCGCCGGCCTCAAGGAGGGGCTCGTGATCTCCAGCTGGGTCGTGATGTGGCGTCCGGTCGAGACGATCGTCTACGACTGGATCCCGGTGCGGCACGAGCGCCAGGTGGCGGAGAAGCTGTTGGCCGCGCCGATCGACGTGCGCGCCGGGACCGGCCCCGATCTCTCCGAGCAGCCCAGCTAGCCCCGCGGGCCGTTGGTGAGCTGGATCTCGGAGTGGATCGCCTCGGGCAGCTTGTCGGGATAGTCGGACGTCGTGTGCAGGCCGCGGGACTCCTTGCGGCGCCGCGCGGACTCGATCACCAGGTGGGCGACGAGCGCGAGGTTGCGCAGCTCGATGAGGTCGCTCGTGATCTTGAAGTCGATGTAGTACTCGCGGATCTCGTCGCGCAGGATCTCGATGCGGCGGCGGGCGCGCTCGATGCGCTTGTCGCTGCGCACGATGCCGAGGTACGACCACATGAAGCGGCGGATCTCGTCCCAGTTGAGCGCGACGACGATCGCGTCGTTGGAGTCGGTGGCGCCGCCGCGCGACCACGGCGCGACCTGCTGCGGCCGGTGGCGCGGGAGGTCCTTGACCGCGGCGGCGACGCGCGTCGAGTACACCATGCCCTCGAGCAGCGAGTTCGACGCGAGCCGGTTGGCGCCGTGCAGGCCGGTCATCGCGCACTCGCCGATCGCGTAGAGCCCGGCGATCGTCGTCGCGCCGTCGAGGTCGGTCTTCACGCCGCCGCACATGTAGTGCGCCGCCGGGACGACGGGGATCGGCTGCTTGGTGATGTCGATGCCGAGCGACAGGCAGCGCTCGGCGATGTTGGGGAATCGCGTGCGCACGAACGCGGGCTCGAGGTGCGTCATGTCGAGGAACACGCAGTCGGCGCCCGACTTCTTGAGCTCGTTGTCGATCGCGCGCGCCACGATGTCGCGCGACGCTAGCGACTTCATGGGGTGGTAGTGCTCCATGAACGTTTCGCCGTTCGCGAGCTTGAGGATGCCGCCCTCGCCGCGGAGCGCCTCGCTGATCAGGAAGTTCCGCGCGTGCGGGTGGTAGAGCACGGTCGGGTGAAACTGGACGAACTCGAGATCGCCGCACGCGGCGCCGAGCCGGTACGCCATGGCGACGCCGTCGCCGGTCGCGACGTCGGGGTTGGACGTGTAGAGGAACACCTTGCCGGTGCCGCCCGAGGCGAGCACGGTCGCGCGCGCGGTGATCGTCTGGACCTGGCCGCTGCGGCGATCGAGCACGTACGCGCCGAAGCACGCCGGATCGCCGCCGTACTTGGCCATCGACAGCAGATCGATCGCGAGGTGCTCGTCGAGCATCGTGATGTTGGCGTGGCCCGCGACGGCGGCGAGCAGGGCGCGCTGGATCTCGCGGCCTGTGACGTCCTCCCAGTGGACGACGCGGTGGCGGCTGTGCGCGCCCTCGCGGCCGAGGTCGAGCTCGCCGGTGGGCGTGCGGTCGAGGCGGACGCCGAGCTCGAGCAGGCGCTTGACCTGGTTGGGGCCGTCGGCGACGCACATCTCGACGACCGCGCGGTCGCACAGCCCGTCGCCGGCGACGAGCGTGTCGTCGACGTGCCGCTCGAGGCTGTCGTCGGCGGCGATCGCCGCGGCGACGCCCCCCTGGGCCCAGTTGGTGTTGGTGTCGTCGGGCCGCTTCTTCGTGACGACGACCACGCGGCCGTGCTCGGCGGCGAGCAACGCGAAGTTGAGGCCGGCGATGCCGGAACCGATCACGAGGTAATCGGTCTCCATGGTGTCGGGCATGTGGGGCGAGACCATACAGCCTTTTGCGGTGTCGCCGGGCTCGCGGTACGATCCCGCCGTGCGCCGTCTCCCGATCCTCGTGACCGCGATGCTCGTCGCTGCGGGCGCGGTCGCGGTCGCCGACGTGTACTCGTGGACGGACGCGGAGGGCACGCAACACTTCACGAACATGAAGCCGACCAGCGGCCACGGGGAGAAGTGGAAGAAGGTGCTCGACACCGCCCCACCGCGCGGCAACAAGGCGGCGGCGCAGCGCGGCGGCTGCGAGCGCTGCGACAAGGTGCCGGCGACCGACAACTCGCCCGAGCGGTTCCACCGCTACGACCAGTTCATCCTCGAGGCGAGCGCGCTCTACAAGATCCCGGTGCCGCTGATCCGCGCGGTGATCAAGAGCGAGAGCGACTACGACCCGCGGGTCGTGTTCGATCCGCGCACGAACATCATGACCGGCACGCGCCTGCTGCGCTGGCTCGCGAACCGGCTCGACGGCGACGTCGTGCTCACGATCGCCGGCTACCACGCGGGGCTGGGCTCGCTCGCGAAGTACGGCTACACCGTGCCGCCGTACAAGTACACGCAGCAGTATCTCAAGACCGTGCTCGACCGCTACTACCAGTACAAGAACGAAGCCGCGCGAGCCCACTGATGCTGCGGTGCGAGGTTCGGCAGGAGGGACGCACGCCGTTGCCGACCCTCGACCTCGCCGGCGAGCTCGTGATCGGCAGCGGCCCGGACGCGCAGGTACGGCTGCCGCACACGGTCGCGCGCGCCGCCCACGTGAAGCTCGCGGATGGCGCCTGGACGGCGCTCGTCGACGTCGACGTGGACGGGGTGCCGCGCGCGGCGGCGACGACGGGCTCGATCGGCGCGGGCGTCGGGTTCGCGTTCGGGGCGTATCGGGTCGCGGTGGCGCCGGCGCCGGCGGGCGTCGTCGCGAGCACGCCGCAGCGCACGCAGAGCCTCGCGCGCGAGCTCGTGCGCGCGATGCTCGGTGGCGGCGAGCCGCCGACCCTGGCCGTCGAGCGGGGCGCGGAGGTCGGCGCCCAGCGGCCGCTCGCGCCGCCCGAGTCGTCGCTCGTGATCGGGCGCGGCGACGACGCCGGCTGGGTGATCCTCGACGAGGATCTGTCGCGCGTGCACGTCGAGGTGCAGCGCAACTGGGACGGGATCTGGATCCGCGATCTCGAGTCGAAGAACGGCACGCGCGTCGAGGGCGTGGTCATCGGTAGCGCGCTGCACGAGCTGCGCGACGGCGACGCGATCGTGATCGGCAACCTCCTGCTGCGATTCCGCGATCCCGCCGAGGCGCACCTGCGCGCGGGCCTGACGCGGTCGCGCCCCGCACCGCCATCGGCCGTGATCGTGCCCGCGCGCGCCGGAGCCGCGCCGATGTTCTGGGTCGCGATCGCGATCGTCGGTGCGGCGATCGGCGGCCTCGCCTGGGTGCTCGCGACGTAGCGGGCTAGCGGGCTACCGCAGCAACGCGCGCTCGTCCTCGGCGGCCGCGCGAACCGAGCGAGGCATCGCCGGCCTCGATCCGAGCACGCGATCCCAGGCGACGCGCATCTGGCGCGCGCACCGACCGACCGGCATGCGACCGATCGCGGTCCCCAGGCCGGGGCACAGGACACGCTTGATCGGCGGTCGACCGAGCGCGTTGTCCTGGTCAGCGAGACTATGCGCGTCCACGACGAACTGCATCCTCTCCGTCGGACTCAAGTCCTGCGCACGCTTCGCCTCGGGCTGCGGCCTCGATCTTACTCGGTGCGTCTGCTGCGTGCTCACCAGCTGAAGGCTAGTTGCCCCGCGCAACACAGGGGAGGCGCGAATGCGCGGCCGCAAGGTTTGGGTCTTCATGGAACCTCGCCGCTTGGAAGACGAGACCAGTGGCGCATCTCGATTCTGTTACCATCGCGCAATGCTTCGAATCGCCGCCGCAGCGCTGCTCACCGCCGCTTGTAGCTCCAGCGAGCCACGGCTTACGCCCTTTGCTTTCTCTGCGGCACACTCGACCGATGCGATGCCCGCCGAACAACTGGACGGTATTGTGCGGGCCAACATTCGCAGCGATGAAACGATCTCCGAGAGCCATGTGCTCGATGCTCGTGGGCTCGGAACAACCGTCGTGCAGGTCGTTGCCCAGAGCGCCGACGATTCGAGAGCGTTCGTTGTTTATGGCGACGGGACAATCTCCGATACCGAGACCTATCATCGACGCGAGACGTCCGCCTACTTTGCCCGATTCGGGCGAATGTCAACCGATCTGTTTGGTGCGCAAGCCGTGTTGCGACCGGACGAGCGGATTGATGTGGTTATCTGGTTCAACGTCGATCTTCCAGAGCCGATGCTTCCGCATGACGCCGAGCCTGGCGTCGCGATTGAGACATTCGAGACATGGACCTCCGAGCATGCGCGGGCACAGGGTCTGCGCATCGCATCTGCCACGGAGCCGATGATTGGTGAGTTGAGAGAGCTGGGTGCTGAAATCCTCGAACCACCAATCGGCTTGCCGCTGGCCAAGGTGCGGTTAAGCGCCGAGTTGCTTCGCTCCACGTCCTTGCAAGCCGCCAACATCTTGAGAGTCGAGATGGTTGAGGGAGTCGACGGAGTGCTGCTCGGACACGCGGGACACGAATCGATGAGATCAGGTGCGGCACTTACGGGTGGTTTTTGCGGCTCAGCATGCGATGGCGGCCTTATCGACGTTGGCCTGTGGGAGAGAGCTGGTACCGGCGTCATATACTCCGGAATCGCTACCAATAATTCACGTGTTGTGCATTCCAGCTCTGTGACGGGCTACCTCCACAACCCAACGGTCTGCACCGTGGACTCAAACTGTGTCCAAGGTGCGGCACTCGGAACTAGCTGCCGCGCTACTCCCACCTCCGGAACAGGGAAAATGTGTGTTGAGGATCACCTGACATGGGTGGCAGCCTCAGTCGGAATGTACGGATCGTATGACTACACAACTATATATCCATCCACTGACCTGGTTCCGAACGCACCTCCTGGGACGACCTTTCCATCCCCAGGGGCTTGGCACGTTGACTTAAAAGTTGGCAACGACGGTGGATTTGCAGGTCTTGACTACCTTGTAAATAGCAACGCAGCCCCTCCCGCAATCTACGTCAATCGCAGCGAGAGTAACACGCCGGGATTCTCCGACTGGGCAGGTCGTGTGTACGGAACATTCTTCACGGCAGCTGGAGGAAACTACGAGACAGCCGGTTCGACGTGTGGCCAGCTTCACAATGGCCTATGCGTCGGAATGTATGACTATGAGACGTACAACAACATGTCGACCCATACCCGAACCAAGAATATCAACGATCCGAGTGGCGGTCCCGCTATTGGAAGCAGCTGGATCAACCCGGTGGGGTCAAATCTTGAGAGACCGCACGTCTTGGGCCCAGGGTATCACAGGCACTTTGGCAGCGATTTTTCGAATCAAGTAAGTGGGCTTCATTTGCCGGCGTTCACCGCAGACCTGGGAACAAGTTCGATGGCCGATGGATTCTACTACGGATCCACCTTCAACCAGCTCGTGGGCACCAGTTTTGCAGCTCCCACGGTCTTGTCTGCGGCAATCCAAGCCCATCAATACGAAGGATGGTTTAGTCAACTCGCCTATCCAATGGTGAATAAGGCCGTTCTCATGGCTTCGACTCGCGATTCGAATGCGGATGGTGCCATTGGGAAGACGAACCAATGGTCGGGGCAGCCCAGTGACGCTGAGGATGGAATGGGCCAGATCGATCTAACACTTGTGAAACAGGTGCTCGACAGCAACTACTACTTTTTTCGCGACATGGCGAACTCGGATTTTGTCTCGTGTGGCACCAACTGTCGTGAGTACACCGTCGTCCCCTCACTTCTGACGCTCGCGAACGTGGCTACTCGCGTCGCTCTCGTGTGGCAGTCATGCTTGTTGAACGCCCCAAACAACGGACCTGTCCTCACGAACGATTTGGGTGCGGATCCTTCGCGACGGCGAAAAGCTGATCGATTCCGCGAGGTTGGTTTCGGAGGCGCTGTCCGGATCACACGCGAGCGGGTAGCGTCCGCGACCTGATGCCCACGACGACAACCGCGAGGATCGCCAACGT
>JAPLLF010000004.1 GCA_026387715.1 Pseudomonadota bacterium | reverse complement strand
CGTCGATGTGGCGCGGCACCGTGATCGCATCGCCGCCACCGAACGCGATCGCCTCGCGCTCGCCACCGAGCTCGCGCACGTTCACGCGCCGCCGCGCGCCGGACCGCACGGGCTCCCAGCGCTCCGCACGCCACGTGATCGCGCTGTCCCCGACCGAGCCGAACAGCGCCCGCTGGCTGCCCGCGGACAGCGCGAAGTCGTCGTACAGGTAGCTCGTGCAGACCTCGTCGAGCGGGTGATCCTCGGCGAGGCGTTCGGGTGGCTCGCGGTACATCAGGTCGTCGTCGGTGGTCGGGCTCGGGTTCGGGTTCGGGGACGTGCTCGACGCGCCGATCAGGACGCGGGCACCCCACGCGGCGGCGAGATCGCCGATCGCGCAATCGAGGCCCGCGCCGGGGAGCGCGACGAGCCCCGCGCGCCGCACCGCCGCGTCGTGGCGCTCGTGGAGGGTCCGCAGCGCGGGCTGCTCGCCCCCGACGTCGACGTACGAGGCCCCGGCCGCGATCGCCGCGGCGAGCACCGGCTCGGCGGTCTCGCGGAGCGGCCCGGCGGCGCAGAGGACGACCGAGGCTCCCGCGAAGGCCCGGATGAGGCCGTCGCCGTCGTAGATGCTCGCGACCCGGGTCTCGCGAGCGCCGCGGATCGTCTCGAGTCCCTCCGAGCGACGGGCGACCGCGACGAATGGCACGCCGATCGCGGCGAGCGTCGCGCACGCGCTCCTGCCGACGAGCCCGGTCGCGCCATAGACGATGATCGGCCGCATGATCGACTCACCAGGCATAGCGCACCGCCACGCGAAGCGCGTGCGTGAGGCGACCATATGCACCAGCGGCCGTGGGGATGGCGTAGCCGTCGCGGACCGCGGAGCACGCCTCCGTCGAGTAGTCGTAGCCACCATCGACGCACGCGATCCGATCGCGGGGATCGTAGGCGCTGCTGGTGACGTCGACCGTCGGGAAGTACTGGAGGCCGTAGCCACCCTGGAGGACGAGCCTGGGCGAGATCCTCAGCTGGGCGGCGACGTCGACCGTCAGCGACGCGGGCGCGATCGTCATCGGCGAGGTCTTCGATGGCGACACGCCTGCGGACTCGACGCCCACGCGGGCTCCGAACCGGACCCGCTCCCCAGCGTCGAACTGCTCGACGCCCCCCCACAGCGCGAACGTGTCGTGCAGGCCGCGCGGGCGCATCGTCCATTCGGGCAGGTTCTTGTCGAGCAGCTCGCGCCCGTAGACGCGCACGTCGTACGCGTAGAGCCGCGAGGAGTCCGTCCATCGGCCGCCGACGTGGAGCTCGAGATCCGCGCCGCGCGAGCCGAAGATGCGCGACCGCGCTTCGACGTCGATGCTCGCCGGATACGACACGTAGACGGTCGCATCGGAGTGCAGGACGTCTCCGCCGTCGCGCAGGGCCTTCGTGATCGTCGCCGCGCCGGTGAGTTCGGACTGGACCGAGCCACCCGGCGGCGTGTGGTAGGCGACGCCGAGCCACAGATCCTTGACCACGCGGACGACGAAGCCGAGGTTGACGATGTAGCCACCCTTGATCGGTGAGGCCTGCTCGACGTCCACGTCGTAGCGCTCGGCGGCCGCTGGGTTCTCGATCCCGCACCGGGTGCCCAGGCAATCGCTGTCGATGCCGCGCCCCCCATGCCCGCCGTCGAGCGCCGAGTCGCGGGCGTAGCTGAGCTTGAGCTTCGTCCAGTCGAACGTCACCGAGAAGCCGAAGTGGAAGCGGCCGCTCGCGCGAAACCCGAACCCCGCGGCGAGCTGGTAGTCGCGCTGGCCGCCGCCGAGCGTGTGATAGCGGAGCGCGCCGCGGTCGGCGACGAACTGATCGGCCGCGAGCGTCCGCGCCGTGATGCCGAGCGTGACCCGCTCGAGCGCGTGATAGACCGCGCCGGTGTCGGGATCGAGGTCGCGTCGGTTGATCGCGATCTGGTCGAGCACCGCGACCGCGGCGACGTACACCTCGTTGAGCGTGCCCAGCCCGAGCGCCGCCGGGTTGAGCACGATCGACGAGGCGTGCGGGGTGGCCGCGCCGGTGAAGACCGCCCGCCCGGCCGTCGGATCGTTGCCTGGGGAGGCCGCCGCGAGCCCGACGCCCAGCGCGGTCGTTCCGATCACCATCGCGGTGATGACGGTAGCTCTTCGCGGCTGGCCCATCGCGCGCGACCCTATCACCACGTTAAGCTGCCGCCATGGTTCGACAGCCGACAGCGATCGCGATGGGTCTCGTCATGGGTCTGGCGATCTCGCTCCTCACGGGATGCGAAACGACCGACCACCCGACGATCGAGAAGTGGGGACGGACCCAGAAGGGGCCCGAGAAGCTCCAGAAGGCGTTCACCGACGAGGCGATCGACGCGGATCTGTCGGCCCACGCGGCCGCCGTCATGCTCCAGAAGGGGCGGGAGGCCGACGTCGCCGCCGGGTTCGGCGCGATGTCGCAGGGCCGCAAGGCGGCGGTCGCCAAGGCGCTCGCCCCGCGGTTGTGGGAGATCGCCCGTGTCGAAAAGGACACCGATCGTCCGACCGGCGAGCAGTACGCGGGCAAGGATCAGCTGTTCGCCCTGCGGAAATCTGCCGATCCCGACACCATCAAGACGATCGACGGCTACCTCACGGACTGGTACGCGGTGCCGTCGTACGAGGCCCGCGCCAACGGCGGCGGGGTGATCGGCCCGAAGGTCCTCCGTACGATCGGGCCGTCGGCGGGCAAGAAGATGATCAGCGCCGCCAACAGCATCATCGCGTCGCCGAAGAACAAGATCAAACCCGAGCTGTTGCTCGGCCTGGCCGCGACCGGCAGCCCCGACGCCGTGAAGTACGTCCTCGACGTCGCCAAGATGGAGCGCAACGATCCCGAGCTGGCGAACAACGCGATGGACGCGCTGTTCCGGGCGTACATCAAGAACGACAGCCTGTTCGACGTGATCCCGTCCGAAGAGGCCCTCGGGCCGAACCTCGATCAGCTCGCGGCGGTGGTGAAGGACGAGAAGATGCCCGGGCACGCTGCGAACAACGCCGTCGATCTGATCCGCTCGCTCGGCGCGCCCCGGTGCGTGAAGCCCCTCGTCGAGATGATCGGCTACCCACACAAGGAGCCGGACTTCATCTACGTGGCGGTGCAGAACGCGCTGGTCTGCGGCGGCGTCAAGTCGATCCAGGAGATCATCCGGGCGCTCCCCGAGGGCAGCTACGATCACGAGGCCTTCGTCGACAGCATCGTCAAGCCGATGACCAAGCTGACCCCGAGGCCGGCGGTCGTGGCCGCGACCAAGGAGCTGCTGGACGACCCCAAGCTCGTCGTCAAATGGGTCGCGATCGAGGCGGTCGGCGAGCTCAAGTCCGTCGACGAAGCGCCCAGGCTGGCCGCGATCGCCAAGGACGGCCGCAAGCTCCTCGGCTACTGGGGGGACCAGAGCGACAAGCCGGCGGCCGATCGCAAGGCCGATCCCACCCTCGGCGGCCGCGCCAAGGAGATTTCCGACAAGCTCGCTCAAAAGCCGTGAGCTTGGTCGTTAGTCGCGTACGTGATGTCGTTGTAGTATCGTAAGCCGGGAGCCGCCGAGGGCGGGTCAAAGTGGGAGGAACGACGGGAGGGGGGAACGATAGGGGAGTGAATCGATCGAGTGTCCACTCGGATCGACCCAGGCGCCGAAGAATCCGCAACTCGAAGTAGTTCGAAACAGTCGAAAGCTGAAAGCGAGATGGATCAGAGCAAGAAGACGATGCGCCACTTCTACTGCCGAGACGTCCTATGGGAGACGTTCGAGCAGATGGCCAACGACTTCGATTGCTCGATCGATTACTTGGTCAACGAAGCGATGCGCTACTACGCACGCTCGAAGAACTACCAGCCACCAGGCGCACCCGGACCCGGAGGTCCGGGCCCTGGTCCAGGGACGTACTCCGAGGCCAATGGTGCGGGTGCGCCCGCATCGCGCAACAACGCCCCCGCGAGCACGGGCGCCGCGCCAGCGGCGAAGCCGATGCGCCCGCCCAACAGCGGGACGCAGCCGCCACCGCAGCCACCCGCGCCGGCCGCCCGTCGCCCGGCGCCACCGACCCCGGGCTATGGTCGCGGCGCCAATGCGGCCGGTGGCATGGGCTCCGCGGTCGCGCCGCCCGAGCCCGTCCGTGCCCCCGTGCCCGTGCCCGCGGCGGGTGGTCCGACGTTGTTCCTCGTCTACAACGGTCAGCGCTACCCGGTGACGAAGGACCAATTCATCATCGGGCGTGGCAGCAAGACGTCCGATCTCCCGATCAAGGACGGCAACATCTCGCGGAAGCACGCCGCGGTGATCCGTCGCAACGGGACCTTCTACATCAAGGATCTCGGGTCGACGAACGGCATCGACTACAAGGGGATGCGCATCGACAACAAGCGCATCGACGAGGGGGACATCTTCCACCTCTGCGACTACGAGCTGCGATTCACGTATCGCACCGACGGTGGCTGAGCTCCCCGAGCGCGAGCTCGCGCGGCGGGTCGATGCGCTTCGCCGCCCTCTCGAGCTGGCCGCGGCCGACAACTTCGCCGGCGTGCGACGCGTCCAGGGGCTCGGGCACGCGCTCCGACACGCGTGTGACGGGATCCTCGCGAGCGGCGGCGAGGTCGAGGCGCTGGTCGCGTGGCGGACGACGCTGACGCGCTGGGAGGGGCTCGACGCAGATCAGCAAGCGGTCGAGGTCGCGCGCGGGATGCGGCTGATCGCACGGTTCGCCCGACCCGCGGGTCCGCCGACGACGAACCAGAAGCACGCGACGTTCGCGCTGCCGGTGGTGGCGCGCACGGACGCGCGGGCACGCCCGGTGCCGCCATCCCCGATCAAGCCGTCCCCGGCGCCGACCGCGTCGGCTCCGGCGATCACGCCTCCGACCCCCGTGGCGCCACCCCCGGTCGTCGCGAAGCCCCCACCGAAGCCGCGCGTGAAGCGCTCCGTCGTCGACGAGCCGCTCGATCCCCTGGCGGCGCCGACCGCGAGCCTCCCCGGGATCGGGCCCGCGTTCGCGGAGCGCCTCGCGGAGAAGGGGCTCGCGACCGTCGAAGACCTCGTGTGGTTCGTGCCGCGCCGGTACGACGACGTCCGGGCGGCGAAGCCGCTCGGTGAGCTCGACGCGTTGCCCGACGGGGCGCGCGTCACGTTCGTCGCCAAGGTCGTGTCGTCGCGGATGGTGTTCGCGCGCGGGCGACGGTGGGGCGAGGCGCGGTTGGCGTCACCCGAGGCCGCGAGTCCCTCCCAGATCACCTCCCAGATCACCTCCCAGATCACCGTCGTTCGCTGGTTCAACATGTTCGCCGGGATCGACAAGCGCGTGCCGGAGGGATGCCGGATCGTGCTGTCCGGTCCGCTCAAGCGACGCGACGGTCGCATCGAGTTCGCGAACCCCGACATCCTCGGCGCGATCGACGACGCGACCAACGAGAGCAAGAAGCCGTTGCCGGCGATCCTCGCGCGCTATCCAGACGTCCAGGGCGTCCCCGCCGGTCGGCTGCGGTCCGCCTGCGCCGCGGCCTGCGCACTGGTCGCGAGCGCCGTCGAGGACTGCGTGCCGGCCGTCGTCGAGCGCGAGGCGGGCTTGCCCTCGCTCGCCGAGACCGTCCTGCACCTGCACGCACCACCTCCGTCGATCTCCGTCGAGGATCTCGCGGCGCTCGATCGCGGCGACTCGCGCTGGCAGCGTCGGCTCGCATTCGGCGAGCTGTTCGCGCTCGGCGTCGCGGTCGCCTTGCGCCGGCGCGATCGTCGCGCGGACGCGGCGGTCGCGTGTCCGCGCGTGCCGACGATGGCGGCGATCCTCGCCGCGGCGCTGCCGTTCCGACCGACGAACGCGCAGGCGCGATCGATCGACGAGATCGCCGGCGATCTCGCGCGCGGCTCGCCGATGAACCGCCTCCTCCAGGGGGACGTCGGCGCCGGCAAGACGGCCGTCGCCTTCGCCGCCGCGGTCCAGGTCGCGCGCGCGCGGCGGCAGACCGCCGTGATGGCGCCGACCGAGCTATTGGCCGAGCAACACGCCGAGACCTGGCGCGGCTGGGCCAGGACGTCCGGCCTCCGCGTCGAGTTGCTCACCGCGTCGACCCCCAGGCCCGTGCGCGCGTCGATCCTCGCGATGCTCGCCGCGAACCAGCTCGACGTGCTGATCGGCACGCACTCGTTGATCGCCGAGTCCGTGGGGTTCGGCGCGCTCGGGCTCGTCGTGATCGACGAGCAGCACAGGTTCGGCGTCGCCCAGCGCGCGAAGCTGCGCGACAAGGGGGATGGGCAGGGCGCGCCGCACCTGCTCGTGATGACCGCGACCCCGATCCCCCGCACGCTCGCGCTCACCGCGTACGGCGATCTCGACACGTCGATCCTCGACGAGCTGCCGCCCGGTCGCGAGCCCGCGGCGACGAAGATCATGGCCGGCGCGCGCGGCCGCGCGGCCGCGTACAAGCTGGTCGCCGAGCGCGTCGCCGCCGGCGAGCGCGCGTACGTCGTCTGCCCCAAGGTCGAACCGTCGGACGACGACTTCGCGGAGGAGGGCGCCCCCAAGCGCACCTGGCGCGACGCGACCTCGACGGCCGAGGAGCTCCGCGAGGCGCTCCCCAACGTACGGGTCGGGCTCGTGCATGGGCGGCTCGCCGTCGACGAGCGCGATCACGTGATGCGCGCGTTCAAGCGCGGCGAGCTCGACGTCCTGTGCGCGACCACGGTGATCGAGGTCGGCGTCGACGTCCCGGCCGCGACGGTGATGGTGATCCACGACGCGGAGCGCTTCGGGCTCGCCCAGCTCCATCAGCTCCGCGGGCGGGTCGGGCGCGGCGGCGGCGCGGCGCATTGCCTGCTGCTGGCGCAAGGCAACCTTGGCGAGGACTCCAAGGAGCGGCTCGACGCGATGGTCTCGACCCACGATGGCTTCGTGATCGCGGAGGCCGATCTCGCCCTCCGTGGGGCAGGCGATCTGCTCGGCGCGCGCCAGGCGGGGGTGCCGCGCCTGCGGTTCGGCAGCCTGCAGGATCACACGGCGCTGTTGCTCGAGGCTCGTCGCCACGCCGAGCGCGTCCTCGACGAAGATCCGGAGCTGAACCGACCGGAGCACGCCGCCTTGCGCCGCGCGCTCGAGC
>JAPLLF010000490.1 GCA_026387715.1 Pseudomonadota bacterium | reverse complement strand
GCAGATCCGCCATCGCCACGTCGAGGATCGAGTTGAAGACCGCGGCCTTGCTCTCGAAGTAGAGGTAGAACGTGCCGCGGGCGATCTGCGCGCGCTCGATGATCATGTTGATCGACGCGCCGTGATACCCGGCCTCCGCGAACACGTACTTCGCGGCACCGAGGATCTTGCGACGGCGCTCCTGCTTCGCGCGCTCGCCGGGGTCAGACGGAGCGACCATCTCAGCCCCCGCGACGCGACTGGTACGCCATGATCGCGCGCTCGAGTCCGGAGAACAGCTTGCGATACGTCGGGCGCGTGTCGACGATCCGCCCCTCGCGGCAGTGCGCCTCGATCTCCGCCTCGAGCGCGAGCGCGAACGGCTCGCTGTCGGCGTACAGGTTGATCTCGTCGTAGACGCCGTGCGACAGCGTCGTGAAGTTGGCGGAGCCGACGTCGCAGTAGCGATGATCGATGACGACCACCTTGCTGTGCACCATGCGCGAGAGCAGCACGATCGTGAGGTTCGCCGGCGCGCCCGTCAGCCGCATGAGCGCGTCGCAGGTCGCGCGATTGATGTTCGCGAGCACGTCGGCGTGATCGGCGGTGACGAGCGTGACGTCGATGCCGCGCTGCACGGCGCGCGCGAGCGCGGCGGTGAAGCGACGATCGCCGAGGTACGCCATCTCGACGGTGAGCGACTTGGTCGCCGAGTCGATCAGCGCGAGCCGATGGCTGATCATCGGGCAGCTCTTCTTGCGATGCGCCTCGCGGCTGTGCACGAGGAAGTCGAGCCCGCGCGACGGATCGAACTCGTCACCGCCGGTCATGCGCTCGTGCAGCCGCTCGACGTGCTCGGCGCCGTGGATCTCGACCATGACGTCGAACCAGTCGTGGCGATGGTTGTCGCCGATCCCCATCGAGCCGAGCGCGATGTACTCGTCGTCGATGATGTAGATCTTCGAGTGATCGAAGCGCTTCTGCGTGTGGCGGACGTCGATGTTCGGGTGCTCGAGCACGCGCTGCGAGAGCGCGTTGGGCTTCTGCTTGAACGAGCCCGGCGCCCGATACACGGCGCCGAGGAACCACGCCTGGATGCCGCGCACCGCGTCGACGCGCTTGTGGAAGAAGCTCTGCTTGTTCCCGCCGGTGTACTCGTAGACCGCGGCGATCTTGTCCTTGTGGATGATCACCTTGACGCCGCGCTCGGCGGCCTCGAGGACCGCCTCGCCCACGATGTTCCCCGCCTCGTCGTCGCGCCACAGGAACGCGCGGATCTCAACGGAGCGCTTGGCCTCGCGGATGCGCTGGACGATCTGCTGGAACGCGCTCTCCCCGGAGCCCAGGACGCGGAGCTCGTCGTCTCCGACGGGAGTGCTGCCCCCGGTGAGCGGGGACGGCAACCCCGACGACATCATCTGGCGGATGTGCCGCGCACGCCTGCGTCCACCCAGAAGAGATCGTTGCCGGTACTGCCCTCGCGCCATGTAGAGGCATACGGGTAACCCAGGCGGCACGATCGGTCAATCTTGGTGATCCACCCGCGCTGCTCGTGTTTGGGATCGCGACTGCCGCCCGTTGCCGGACGCAACGGTGACGTGTAGATCTGTCCGTGAATCAATGAGTTACGATGGCGTGAAGCTTGCTCGTCGGCGCCACCATGTGTGAAGTCCGACTCACCGGTATCTCCAAGCGCTACGAAGGCGTCGCGCGCCCGGTCATCCCGGACCTCGATCTCGTCATCCCGTCGCAGCAGATGGCGGTGCTGGTCGGCCCCTCGGGCTGCGGCAAGTCGACGACGCTCCGCATGGTGGCCGGCCTCGAGGAGCCCACGAGCGGCACGATCACGATCGACGGCCGCGACGTCACGCACGTGTCGCCGTCCGAGCGGGACATCGCGATGGTGTTCCAGAGCTACGCGCTGTACCCGCACATGACCGTGTTCGAGAACATGGCGTTCGGGCTCCGCAACAAGAAGGTCGCCGACGACGAGAACACGCGGCGCGTGCGCGTCGTCGCCGAGAGCCTCGGCCTCGTGCCCTACCTCGAGCGTCGCCCCAAGGCGCTCTCGGGTGGTCAGCGC